>CAZTHW010000038.1:0-14679 GCA_964613595.1 uncultured Desulfobacteraceae bacterium
CTCTTGTGAAAGCCCGAGGGCCTTTCCGGGCAGCTACTCCAGGCTCCCGTGTTTGCCCACGTGCATGACCGCATCCGCCTTGAACACATCCCGGATCCACCGGTAGTGGGCGAGATAGTGATGGGGCGGGGACAGATACATGTCGTGGTAGATCTTGTCGATATTTTCAAAGTAGCCGCGGGGCGGCTGGATGGTTAAAAAGACGTTGCCCTTCTGAATGCCGGCAAAATGCATCTGCCCGTCATGGACGAACAGGTCGCCGGGAATCTCTCCCCAGTCTTCGCTCATTTTCTCCCGGATGGGGCGGGGGATCTCTTGGTGCCAGGGAGTAAACCATTTTTCATCCGCATGGGCACAGGCCTTTTTTGCCATTTGATCCATGGGCAGCCAGCGCTGGTCGGCGGTCATGCGGCTTAAAAGATCATTGGCCAGTTCATCCCCGTCCGCATAGTCAAAATCCGTCGCATACCCGGCCTGCTTCATCCGGTCCAGCAAAAGCTTGACGCTGGCAAAGCTGTCCAGCCCCGCGGCACAGCCGATCCGGTCGTTTCTCGGCGGGTAGTGGTGAAAGATAACAGCCACCCGGCGCTCGGCATTGGGCTTGCCTTTGAGCCGCCCCCAGTTGATGGCCAGGCGGACCATTTTGTCCACCCGTTCCGATATGGGCTGATACTTGGCCAGCAGCGCACCGGTAATCGGGTCGATGGTCTCCTGCTCGCGTGTTGCCACTGGAACTGAGATCAGGACCCCGTCAAACTCGGGCTGCGCCGCGGAAAGCGCCACGTCCATGGCGGTCATGCCCTGCCAGCTCGCCTTCCACTCGGCATAGGGCGAAAGACAGGTCATGGCCTGGATTACGGGCACATCCATGCGGGAATACAGGGGCTTGTACTCCGGGGCCACCAGGGTGAGTGCGAACATGTTCGGGTTGATCAGCACCTGGATGCGAGGGGTGCCCCCGTCCATGAAATAGTTTTCGACTATATAATCCGCCCCGTGGTTGCCGCGGTGGGCGTCCTTGAAGCGGATGTGAAAAACCGGGATGATGTTGGCGCCCGCGGCCTCCACCGCGCGGATAATGGCGTCGATAAAGCCCAGATTGTTGTTGAGCCAGTAATTCTGGTAAAACCAGAGGCCAATGGTTAGCCGGTCCGGATCCACCCGTTCGGCCAGATACTGCTCAAGAGAGGGGATGCTCGGCATGTCCGGGTGATAGATGCCTTCATGGGGCAGTTCCATGGGCGGCCGGCAGGGCTCATCCGTGCCAAAAAGCCGGTTGTGGAGATAGATCAGCAGCTGGTGATAGTTGAGATGGCCGCCGTAGCATAAATACTCATAAATCCGGTTCCAGGCTTCGGACGGGTAGTCGGGCGAGAATTCGGCGGCGGCCGCCTCCGAGTCCTCGTCGCCCGCTGTGGGCTGGATATGAAAATAGGGCCGCTTCTTCTCAGGCGTCTCCCTTTTTTCAGGCGTCTGATTGATCGCCTCGATTAAAGCATCAAATGCGGGAAAGGATGGCTTGCCGCCGTGAAGGGTGACAATTACGATGTCTGCGGCCATGGCCTGCTTCACGAACGCGGCCTGCCGGGACTGGTCAAAAAGCTGGGTCTGGGTACGGGCATGGACGGCGATTTCGCCTTCTGTCTCGCGAAACCGGGTAACGCCCTCGCTCAATGACGACATTTCCATCGATGTTGCTGAAAAATAGCATAACGTATAGGGTTTCATCACGCCTCCTTTGCTGAATTACGGGCCATTTCTGACATTGCTTCCTGTTTGTTCTGATTGGCCGCCACCCGGCGATCCAGTACCTTGTTCAGGGCCTTGACTAAATCTGACGCATCACGGCAGCTTATCCAGCACGCCGCGGGCCCGGCATGCCCGATTTTTTCGATTCCGCCCTCGCTGAGGCTCAGAACCGGTTTCCCTTTTTTAAGAGCGGCTTGAAGCAGCTTCAGGTTGCCTTGGCTCATCGGTCCTCCGCCGTCGTCAAGCCCGCAGTCAATGACGGCGTCACAGGCGTCGAGTTTTTCCTCGGCTTCAGCCAGGGCGCCCTGGCTGACCGGGGTCATGGGCGGCCGGGCCGTACAATCCGCGCCCAGGGAGCGGGCCACGAAATAATCCACGTCATTGGTGTAGAGAACGCCTGTGGAAATGGCAAAGCCGCGCTTGACGAGCATTCTGTAAACAAGAGCGCCGGTGCCCGCCCCGGCTGTCACAAATATCCGGCCCTTATGGCCGTTTCCGGCAAATTCGATGCCCCCGAGCCGGGTGCTGAAGCGCGCGTCGCTGAAATCGTAGAGATCGGCCACCACCGGGCCGGAGAGCACGGTTTCCGGCATTCCCCACGCGGTCATGCCGCCGTCCTTGATGAGGGCAACCCGGTCGGATACCTTGGCGGCCACATCCACGTCATGCAGCGAGGCCACGACGCTAACCCCCTGGCTGTGGCACAGACTGCGCAGGATGGTCATGACCTCCATGCGATGTTTCAAATCCAGGTGCAGAGTGGGCTCATCCAGCAGCAGAAGCTGCGGCTCCTGGGCCAGGGCGCGGGCCACCAGCGCTTTCTGGCGCTCGCCGTCGCTCAAATCAGAAAATGCACGCCGGCCCAGGTCCTCGGCATGGACCGAAGCCAGGGCCCGCTGCACCGTCTCGTAGTCGTGCGGTCCCATCCGGCCCAGGAAATCCGTGTGCGGGTAACGGCCCAACGCCACGAACTCAAAGACGGTAAAAAGGGGCGGGGTGACCTTTTCCGTCAGGACCACGGCCATGAACCGGGCCAGCTCAATGGGGCTGATGTCATCCAGCGGTCGTCCGCTGACCGCAATATCGCCTGCCAGGGGGTTTAAATGCCGCGACAGGGTCCGCAAAAGTGTGGTCTTCCCGGCGCCGTTAGGCCCGAGCAGGGAGATGAACTGGCCTGGCGCAAAGGACAGGTTGATATCCGACAAAACGGTTTTGTCTTTATATCCCACCGCCAGGCTGCGGCATGAGAGGACCGGGTTTTTCCGGGTGTTGTTGTTGTCCATAAGGCTGCCTCATAGTTTTGTGTAGGATAGGGTCCGCTATAGCTCGACCCTTCTTTTCATCAACAGGCCGATGACGATGGGGGCGCCGAAAAAGGCTGTAATGGCCGAGAGCGGGAGCTCCACCGGCGAGAGCAGCATGCGGGCGATAAAATCGCATAGGCTGGCGACCAGCGCCCCCATCAGACAGACTCCGGGGATCAGAATCCGGTTGTCCGAGGTTTGAAACACCAGGCGCGCCATGTGCGGCACGGCCAGCCCCACAAAGGCCACGGGGCCTGCCATCGATGTGATCATGCCGGCCAGGGCGCAGGCGCACAGAAGGATCAGGATGCGGAAACGCCGGATGTTGACGCCCATGGAGGCCGCATAGGTTTCCCCGAGCAGAAAAGCATTCAGGGGCTTGCTTAACAGATAGACCAAAAGCAGGATCAGCCCGCCGCAGACAAGCAGGATGCTGATTTCGCTCCATTTGAAGCCCGAGAAACTGCCCAGCTCCCAGAGGACGAACCCCTTGATTTTTTCCTTTTCAGCCAGCGCGGTGAGAATGCTGGTCACCGCGTGGCACAGGTAGCCCATCATCAGTCCGATGATAAGCAGCGTGATTCCGCTTTTGACCCGGTAGGCCACCGCAACGATGATCAGCATAACGCCGTAGGCGCCGATAAAGGCCGCCAGTGTGGTCATAAACGGCGAGATCACCGTCATGCCCACGGTCAGCGTGGTGAGCATGACAAAGGAGACCATGACCGTGGCGCCCGAGGAGATCCCCAGGATGAACGGGCCGACAATGGGATTTCGGAAATATACCTGGAGAAGAAGCCCGGATACCGCCAGGAAAGCGCCGCCAAGAACAGCGGCAATGGCCCGGGGAATGCGGATTTTCCAGATAATGGCACTCATGGTGGTACCCGATTCCGGGGCAATAAGCGTCTGCAGGATATCGGCCGGCGAGAAAGCAATGGAGCCGATACCGATATTGAGTACCACCAGGGCGGCGGTGAGGGCTCCGAAAAAAATGAAAGCCGCGGCGGGGCGGCGCCATCCTGTTGGAGTGCAGGCTCCCAGCGTGTTTGAACGGGCAACTGTCATCTGGATTCTCCTTGTCTGGCTTCAGGGTCGGTTTCAGGCAGCTGGCGAAAGAATTTGAGCTCATGCTCCGGGTAAACCTCCGGGTGCAGGATGGCTGCGATTTCAGTCAGGATTTCATCCAGGCGGTGGCCGGACTGCGAGTAATGGGGCAGCGGCGCGTAAACCCTGCCGTCGGTAATGGGTTTGATGTCCGCCAGAAGGGGGTTCATGCGCGCGACCGCCGCCTTGGACGTGGCGCCGCTTTCCGCGGTGCGATAGGTGAAAAAGATATCCGCATCCTCGCCGCTGTACAGGAAGCGCTCGATTGAAATTTCAATGCAGGAGGTCCCGAACACGTCCTCGAACAGATAGTCGCTTTCCGCAAGCCCGATCAGCTCGCCCACCCAGGCGTTTCCAGGCTCCACCAGCACACGCTTTTCATAGATGTCGCCCCACATTACCTTGGGCATGGGACCGGCGTTCCGGGTCTTTTCGCGGATTTTGATCAATGCGTTGTTGACCCGCTCGAAAAACGCGTCCGCCGCTGCCTGCTTGTTGAAAAACGGAGCCAGAAACTTGACAAACCGCATGCGGGCGTTCAGGCACATGGCTGTCGGTGTGGAAGTGACGGCGCAGGGGATGCCCAGCTCGTCGAGCATGGGGATGATGGCATGATCCCAGGTCAGCACCAGCTCCGGTTCCTGCCGGCGCAGACGTTCGATATCAATAGCGGTGGAATCGCCCAGGAAAGCAATTTTTCCGGAGGCCATGCCCTCCTTGACCGCATCGATATGCCAGTCTTCCCTGGGTGTGGTCACACCGACCAGGGCCTCTTCCAGAACGCCCAGGGCAAGGAGGGTGGAAACGTCAAAATAGCCATAAGCCGCCACCCGTTTGACGGGCGTGCGAACCACTCGGTGGGCCGGGGTATCCGGGGGAGCGGCTGCGTCGCGGGGGACAAGCACCAGCTCGCGCCCGGCGCCGTCTCGCACCTCGGTCCGCTCGAGCGATATCCGGTGGACCGCAAACTCCCCGATCCGGATAAAGGATGGGTCCTTGTCTCCGCTCGACTGGTCGCAGGCGGCAACCATGCAGGCCAGGAGCAGCAGGGCCGTGTATCGTGTTATTCCGGGTTTTCTTGCCATAAAAGTCCCATCTTCCTTTTTTGAAAAAAATCCATTCCGTTACGTACAAAGCCATTCCGGCGGTGAAGAAAGCCATCCCCGCCAGATAAAGCAGCACACCGGGATCCTTGCGGATGCTTAAATTGATCCGCACCTTCATTCCCATTCCCCCCTTGCTTTTAGGCGCAAAGCTCTTCATGAAGATGCCGTAGCCTTTGAACCATACCGGCCGGTTGTAGCCAAGCACGGCCGTCTCCCGGTGCCCTCCGTTAACGAGCCGGAGCCGGGCAACAGGTTTCAGCACCCGGTCTTTAAAGGATTCCAGACGACCGGCGCTATAGTATTGGGGCTCGTAGGCGGAGAATTCAATCCTGGCTTTGCTGCCGGGAAGGCTCATGGAAGCGCCGGGGATGAGGGTTCGCGTATCCAGCACATGGGCGAACAGATAGCTGCACAAGTAGCCGGCCAGCATGATAATGACGGCATAGTGCATGACATGGGGTGCAAACCGGAAGTAAAACCGCAGGCCCCGGTGGCTTCGGGGCTGTTGGGCGCGGAACCGGAGCAGCCGGAGCACCCGTTCCGTGGTACAGACAAAGGTGTTTAAGCACAAAAGCCCCAGGAGCAGCATCAAAATAAAAAACCAGGCGGTCTTTTCCAGGTTGTAGCGGCCGTATGTGCCCATCCATTCGGCCAGGCCGATGTCATTTAGCGGCGCAAAGAGTGTCGTGTTGCGGTTCAGGCAGATATAGCCGAAAGCCAGATCAACGGTCAAAAGCAGGCAGAGGACCACGGTCAGGTGAATGCTGCCCGCCTTGTTCCATAGGGTGGTAATGATCCGCATCATAGCTGACTGTTTCTCTGTATTTTTTGCTGTATTTTCTAAAACGGCCATCGAAACGGCCCCAGTTCGGGTATAAAATTCAATGCCAGAACGACAACGGCCCCGCCTGCGGCAAAGGCCGTCCGGCCGCGGGCGGACCAGGAGCCGGTAAGGTGCAGGTGCAGCAGGCAGATATAGAAAAACCAGGTGGCCATGGTCGTGGTGATGGCCGGATCATCCCAGACCACCGGTGTGCCCCAGCCGAAATAAGTCCAGAGTTCGCCGGCGAACATGGAAAGCGTCCAGAAGGCAAAGCCCCAGACCGCCCAGCGCAGCCAGGGACGCTGGGCTGAAACCTCGCCCGTCCGGGCGTTGCCGGTGTTTTCCGCCCCGGCGGAAGCAAACAGGGCGGTCAGGGCCCAGGCCGCACTGACAAGAAAGCAGCCTTTTCCGATCATGCCGAACACAAAAAAGGCATGCGCGAAAGCGGCGTTGGATTTTAAAAAGGGCAGGTAAAAATCCTTGGGAAACAGGAGTGCCAGAATACAGAGCAGCAGTGCAAAGCCGGGGATCAGGCGCCTTAGCCACAGCTCCCGGGCGTTTCGCCGATTCAGGACGAGAAGCATGGCCAGGCAGAGCGGCAGTGCCTGGGGGCCCAGGTACATGGGCAGCATGGGCCAGGCCGTCCAATAGCGCATTGCTGCCGCAGTCGCATTGGCGAATAGGGCCGCCGCGAGAAAGCCCCACATGGCGGATCTTGTGCCTTTTGGAAGAAACGCCGCTGCAAGGCTCAAAAAGTAGAAGCCGGTTGCCAGGGTAAAAAACGTGTGGGCTGTCATTTTTTGTCCATCATCGCCTGAAGTTCTTTGAGCGCCTTGTGCGCCGCCTTTTTTTGTTCCTTGTAGCCGGCTGCCCGGTCAAAGGCTTTTCGGCTGGCAGCGAAATCGTCCACCTGCCAGGCGGCATAGCCGGCCATCAGCCAGGCCCGGCCACTGTGCGCCCCTTTTTTTTGCGCTGCCTGCCGGTAGCTTTCCGCAGCCTTCTCATACTGCTCAAGGGCGTAGTAAATCTCGGCTGAAATCAGCATCAGATCCGTATCCCTTTCAGTATTGCCGGAGTGGCTTTCAAAGGCCTTGATCCGCTCCAGGGCCTTTTCCGGCTGGCCAAGCTTGCGGTAGGCAAGGGCCAGCCGCCGCAGGAGGTTTTTGTCCGGATCGTTTTTCAGGCAGGCTTCATAAATCGGCGCTGCTTTGACGGGGATGCCCAGCTCGAGAGAGAGGTCCGCGATCAGCTTTTTTTCCCGCTCGTTTAAAGGGGTCAGGTAGCTGTAGGTGAGAAGTGCTGCCAGCGCTTTCTCGTAGCGGCCTTCGTTTAAATGGATGTTGGCCAGGGCTTTCCACCATTTTTCAATCTCGGGCGCCTGCCGGGTAAGCGAGCGGGCAAGCTTTAAGGCGGCATCTTTCATTTCCAGCTGGATGTATTGGTGCAAAAGGACTTCCTGCCACTGCCGCTTTTTCTCCCCGGTGTAGAAATCAGCCAGCTCCCGGATATAGATCAGCGCCCGGCGCGGCTTGTCCGCAGCCAGCAGGGCATGCACCAGATTCTCTTTCCATTCCGGCTTAATCGCCTGTGGGTGAGCCCTGAGCAGGCGGTCAAACCGTTCCAGCGACCGTCCGTATTCGTCCGCCATCAGATGGGCGAGCGCACTATAGTAAAGATGCGCCGGTTTTTTCTTGTCGGCCGTTTCATAGGCACGGAAAAAACACCGGCCCGCCTCGCTCAGGCGATTCAGCTCATAGGCGGTTCTGCCCAGATTCAGCCAGGCCCCCGTATGTTCGGGGGCGCGCTTGACGGCGCTGCGATAGGCGGCAGCAGCCTGCTCGTGCTTTTCCAGCATCAGATAGCAGTTGCCCAGGGTGAAAAAGATTTCCGGGTGATGATAATCCTGCCGTGCATCTGAATCAGCGCCTTTTGCCTTGAAGGCTTCCAGGATTTCGGCGGCCTTTTGGTAATTCTCGTCCTGAAGCATGGGATTGACCTTAGTGAGCAGCAGCCGGACACGGATGGGGAGGGCATCGGCCTGGTTTTTCCCCTCTGCATACAGCACCACCGCGGGCGCTGCCAGAATCGTCAGGCACAGGAAAACAAAACCTGCTATTTTGGTATGTTTTGGCATAATCAATATGTACAGTTCTTATTCCAGCTTGAATTGGATGGTTGTCTCCATTCGGGCCTTGACCGCAACCCCCTCGATGGTCCCCGGTTTGAAGCGCCATTTGCTCACGCATTGCCGGACGCTTTGTTCGAACACACCTTCGGGCTCGGCATCCAGGATTTTGATCCGCTCAACATGCCCGGACTTGTCCACCAGGAAAAAGACCTTTACCCAGCCTTCTATGCCCAGCCGCCTGGCCCGCAGGGGGTAGACCGGTGGAATTCGCAGCAGCACGGTCAGCGGGGCGTCCAGATCACCCTCAGAGAATATGTCCGCGCTGCTGGCGGCCGGCATGCGCGGACCCGTTTCCATGGGCGGCAGATCCAGGGTGCCGGGCCCGCCGGGCAGCCGGGGATTGATTTCAAACGGCAGGCTCAGCTTTGGCGTGACCTCCTGCCGGGGCCTTGTCCGATTCTTTACCTCGGGCTCGGGCTTGGGCGGTTCCGGGGGCCTGACTTCAGGCTCGATTTTGCGCTCCCGGTGGCTCATGCGGGTGACATGGACCTGCGGCACCATCTTTTCAATGGTGGGTGCCGAAGGGGCCTGATGCATCAACTGTGGCATCAAAACAAAGAGCAGCAGGTTCAGCGCCAGCGCCGCAAGGGCGGAGCCCAGCCATGTCAGCCGGTTGTAGCTGGTGATGTTTTCAAAGTATTGCTGCTTGTTCAGCGGTTGAGCCATGAACCGCATCCTTTGCCCGGTGCTTTCATTGCGTATGAAGAAGTGTCCGCTTCGCTTCCACCCGTTCAGGTTCCGTCGGGGAGGCTTGCCGCCAGCGAGACGTTTTCCGCACCCGCTATGCGGCATCCGTCCATTACGTCAATGGCCACGCCCGTATCGCTGGCTTTGTCGGCTATGACGATAACCGCGCTCTCCGGATTCTCTGCCAGCTCACGCTCCACATTGGCCCGAACCGCTCGGACATCGATCTCCTGTTGATCCATAAAAACCCGATTGTTCTCGTCCACGGCAATCAGGATGTTGGCCTTCTTCTGCGTGGTTGCCGTGGATGCGGTAGGTCGTGCCACTTCCACGCCGGTTTCCTTGACAAAGCTGGTATTGACCAGAAAAAAAATCAGAAGGATGAACACCATATCGATGAGCGGTGTGATGTTTAAATCCGCTGCCTCCCGTTTGCCTCGTCTGGCGCCTGTTATATTAAGCATGGGCACTCTCTTTTTTTTAAGCCTTTTGTCGGCTGTTTCCTACAGTCTGCGCCTCAGGTAATACCCCACGCGGGAGATGCGCTGTTTCAGGTTGCGCGCGCGCCGGTCCAGAAAACCTTTCATGTAAAAGCCGGGAATCGCCACCATCAGGCCGGTCTGGGTGGTGACCAGGGCCTCGGAGATGCCGCCGGCCATGCCCTTGGCGTTTCCCGTGCCGAAAACAGCCAGGATGTCGAAGGTGTCGATCATTCCCATGACCGTGCCCAGAAGCCCCAGCAGGGGGGCAATGGCCGCAAGCACGCCGATCACCGCCAGATGGTCGGTTAAAGATCGGTTGAGAGTAAGCACGGTTTCATCTAAAATAAAGCGGTCCAGCCGGCGCTCGTTGCTGCGTCGCGCCAGGAACCGGGCCACCAGAAGCGAGACCGCGCCCCGGTAACTTTTGGGGTCCGGCATGCGGTTTTCACGGATATGCGCCCAGGCCGTAGGGGCGTTCATGTTCCTGCGGTAGAGCCGCCTGTAGAACAGGATCCGGTCGATAATGAGCAGCCACATGACAAGGCTCACCCCTGCCAGCGGTATCATGGCCGCCCCCCCGGTCCGCAGGTAGGCCTCCAGGCTCAGGTATTGAGAGTAAGCAAACCCGATCAAGAGGCCCTCCGGCTCTTATGGACGATGTTGACCAGGGCCACGGCCTTTTCCTCCATCTGGCCGATGGTTTTATCAACCGATCGGTTCAGAAGCGTCTGCGAGAGCATGAGCGGAATCGCCACCGACAGGCCCAGCATGGTGGTGACCAGGGCCTCGGAGATGCCGCCGGACATGAGCCGCGGGTCGCCGGTGCCGTGCAGCGTGATCACGTGGAAGGTATCGATCATGCCGGTGACCGTGCCCAAAAGGCCCAAAAGGGGGGCAATGGCGGCAAGCATTCCGAGCGTGGACAAAAACCGCTCCATGGAGGGAATCTCCCGCAGGATGGCCTCCTGAAGGGCATTTTCCATTTCTTCACGTTCCATGTGGCAGCAGCGAATCCCGGCCTGCAGCACCCGGGCCACCGGTTTGCCAGCGTATGCCGCGCAGGCCTGGGTGCATTCCGACCATTTGTTTTCACCGGCCAGGGACTCGATTCGATTGATCAGGGAGTTGGGGTCCAGCCGTTTGCGAAAAAGAAAAATCACCCGCTCGAGCACGATCAGAAGTCCTATGGCCAGAACTGCCAGGATCGGCCAGACCAGCAGCCCGCCCTTGGGCACCATCTCCAGGATGTCGAGCTGGTGCGTGAGCTGCCGAAGTGCGGCCCCGCGAGTGATGTCTATGGGGACCGCCCTGCTCTCGCCGTTCATGTATTCGGCGATCCGGGACTGCATCCGACCGGAGGGAAGCTCGGAGAGGGCATAGAGTTTGCCGCCGGCCGGGGAAAAATTGAGAAACCCGGTTTCCTCCCCTTTTTTGTAGGCCGCTGAGAAGGGACCCAGGGCCAGGACTTCCGCCTGCACGGTTTTTCCGGCCCGGTCGATGATGCGTCCTTTTTCAAGGGTGACGGCCCCGGTCTGCCGGATTTGTTCAAACAGGGCGTCCGCCATGTCGCGAACTTCCTGCATGCCGGGAAATCGCGATTTTTCCGCGACAGCGTCCAGAAAAGAGGGCCGGGTGCCGCCCGCTGCGGTCTGGGGGTTTTTGGCGAGAAGGGCGTCGATATCCTTGGCGTTGACCCGGATGACGCCGACCAGTTCCTTGACCATGCCCTTTTTCTTTTTCAGCTTCCCGGTGACCGCCTGTTCCGTTAGGGAAAGGGTTTTCTGCTCTTTGGAGAGTTTTTCAATATCTGCTTTCAGGCGGCTGTTTTCGGCTTGCAGCCGGTCAAGCGCGGCCCGCAGCTTTTTACGGTCCCGGACAATCGCCTCACGGCTTTGAGCTGCGGCTTTTTGGGCCGCCGCCTTTTCCTCGGCGATCTGGCGGCGAAGCGCCTCTCTTTCTTTTCGGGCTTCAATGGACAACTCGCGCATGTCCTGCCCAAATCCTGCAGGCGGGGCAAGCAGTACAGCAAGCAGTGCGAACAGGATAAAACAAGTGAGCCGTTTCATTGCGTTTTGATCCTCCCCAGGGGCAGTGTGAGCATTTCGGCTGTCCGGCGTTTGGCGGCAATGTCGATCGCGGCCTGGATCTGCGGCAGGTAGAGGCCTGAGAGCGGCTCCCAGGTTTTTTTGGCAATGTTGTAGAAGCCGCAGCGCGCGCGGTCGAGGGTCAGATAAAACAGGTTCAGCCGGCCCAGGCGGAAGATGTTGACGAGCCTTTTTTGGCCCTCAACAGAGATGGTCTGCTGGTAGACCTCGGTAGTGAAGCCGTATTCCGCCTCAATCAGGAGGGCTTCCATCATTTTGCGGTATTTTTTGCTGGTGGCGGTCTCCGGATCGGCTATCAGGCGCTCCAGCTTTTCGATGCGCCGGGTCCGCTCCTCTGGCAGAAAAGCCAGGTCCGCATCGATCCGGGTTTTGAACTTTTTTAAAAGCTTTTCCAGAAAGGGCTGGATCTCGCCGGAGATGGCGTCAATATCAGCGATCTGCTTTTTTTTATCCGCAATGCGCTCTTTGGCCGCCTGCGCCGCATCTTTTAGCTTTTCCTTCCGGCTTTTAAGCCGCTCCTGCGCTTTTTGCAGCGCTTCAAGCCGGGCCAGGCGCCGCTGTTTTTCCTGCCGCCACGCTTCTTGCCTTTTCTGAGTCTTTTGGCGAATATCAATGGCGTCCTTTACCGGCTGCTCGATGCGGTCTTCGGCATGTGCCGGGAACGGGGCGAAAATCGCCGTGAAAAAGACGGCAAGGAGCAGTGCCGCCGGGACCAGGGGGTTTTGTATCATCGTCCGCCTCCTTGAGAATCAAAGCGCAAAAAAAAATCCCGGATCGATATCTCGATCCGGGATTTCCCATTTTTATCCACAGATGACATGGGACACGACGCCGTCCTCGCAGTCGTGCTCCTCAACTGTTCAGGCAGGTCTTCTGACTCTCGGTTCCTCCTACCGGCTGCGCCTTCCCGGCCTTAACGGCCAGTGGCATGCTGCAGCTTTCGTCCCCGATCACAGCGGCGGGCCCATCCCCGATTCCCACGGGGTTCCCTTTCAAGCTCTGTCAAGAGCACCGGAACAGGTTATTTTAAGAATAGAAACGGTAATAAAACCAGAACAGGTCTGTCAAGGAGAAAATGAAAATATTATTTCCGTACTTGCTGCCCCGGCCCTGGATTTGCTTTTTATCATTATCATTGCGGCCACCGGCTTTATTCCCACCGTACTTCATTTTATATTTGTTGCCGTGTGCCGTCGGGCGGATTGTGCTATGAAACTGGCGCGTTGGTTGCGCATCGGCTTCAGGGGAAGTTTTGAAAAATGAATCGGACAGGAATTTCTTATGCGCGGAATCGTTTGCAAAACGGCGGTAATCATAATTTCTGCAGTTGTTCTGGCCGGCTGCGGAAACAGGATCAATCAGGAAAATTATAATCGGCTCGAGGTCGGCATGAAATACGAACAGGTTGTGGAATTGCTCGGAGAGCCCGATAACTGCAACTCTGCAATGATGGCAAACAATTGCACCTGGGGAAGTGAAAAAAGATACATCAACGTAAAGTTCGTCGACGGCCAGGTGGTTTTGTTCTCCAGCAAAGGCATCTGAAGGGATGCTGTCGGCTGCTGCGGAAATGGAGCCTCTTTGCAGTACCCCCAGTCGGAAAACGCACTGAGAATAAGGAATTTGCGTTTTTTAACGCGCCCCTATTGTTTTTCGGGATATTTTACCGCCATCTCCACTTCTGTATAACCCGCGTAATCGTCGCTCGGCTCGATGATTATACGCACTTTGTTTCCGGTCTTTTAAAGCAGCCGCATCATGCCTTTATTCGACGGAATCGGCGATGTCGGCAAGCGGGACATCATTTCCCATTGAAATCAGCGCATCTTCGGTGTCAAAGGAGTGGGTCTCAATGACCACGAGGGTTTTATCCCGGGCCGCAATCATCAGGCTGCTTCTACCCCCTTTCTTGTTGAAGTCAAGAACTGCTTTATGGCCTGAAATTTCAAGCGTTTTTACTTTTCTTTCCCCGGTTTCCATATTGAATTGCTGCAGGGTTTTAAACTCTCTTACGCCCGGGGCGTTCGTACCGGTGACAATGGTAAGGCGGGCATCGTTTCCGCTGTTATCGGAATATTCCTGTTTCAGCGTGGACATGGACTGCCCGCTTTTTTCCATGTTCACGCCCCCGGGTTCGCCCTGTTTGTCCAGCCCGCCGATACTTTCGGGCAGCAGCGGGACCCATTCCTTGTAATCAAAGGCGTTTGCCGCTGAAGCTGCGAGGATGAAACCAACGGCAATCATGAGAATTGTAATGTATTTCCGCATTTTGTGTCTCCTTGAAAAATGGCTTTATAGAATGAGGGCGTTTGCTTGCCGATTACCGCTGGGGCAATCCTGCGACCATCTGTTTAATGGCTTTTTCAACAACCTTGGCGGTTTGCGGGGACAAGGCCTTGCCTGCAGCACCGCCGAGAACGCCGCCTGCAACGCCGCCTACAACTCTACCGGAACCACTCCCGATCTGCGAGCCGCCCAAGGCTCCGAGTATTGCTCCGCCTGCAGTTGCCAATGTTTCTCCGCTGCCGCCGCCGCCGGTTCCGATCCAGAGAATTTCTGCGGTTTCTGTATCAATCATTTTTCCGGTCACACTTACTTTTTCGCCTTCCACGTTTGCCTCAAGCATTACAACTGCGGGGACGTTCAATACTTTGCCGATCCGGGCCGCCTCGGAACTTGTGGTGCGTTCGGAGCGCTGAAAATCCTGTTCCGCCAATACCTTGTTCACCCGGTTTCTTTCGATCATGCGATAGCCTTTTTTTAACATCTCTGCTGTAAAATAATCTTCGACCTGATTTTTGGGCGCATCGCCCCTGATGTCCCCGCCCACGTCAACCACTGCAATTTTTTCAGGCTGAACTTTGTGGAAGGCTGGAGAAATAGTGCTGTCTCCTGTTGCACATCCGGTTGCACAGAGCAAAGCAACACATAAAAGGAGTTTGCCAATCAAAGCAGAATATTTCATCTTTTTCCCCCTTTGTTTGGAATTGACTGTTATTTATAATGCTTATTTACTACGGTTGTAAGTTCTCAATAACCCCTGGCAAGATACAATTTTTTTTATTTTTTTCACATAAAAAAGGTAGACACAGGAAATTTTTTATGGCATAGTGTCTTCCATGACATTG
>CAZTHW010000039.1:0-14646 GCA_964613595.1 uncultured Desulfobacteraceae bacterium
GGATTGTTGATCTCGTGGGCGATGCCCGAGGAAAGCTGGCCGATGGAGGCCAGCCGGTCGGCATGAGCCATCTGCTTTTCATGCTGTACCAGGGCATCGGTGCGTTCCTGGACCCGTTTTTCCAGGCTCTGATTTAATTCAAGCAGTTCGTTGTGGGCGGTTTCCAGGGCCTGCTTATCCGTGGTGATCTGCTGGTAGACGTGCCGCACCCGGTTGAAAAACAGGGTTACGGCTGCCACGATGATCAGCAAAAAGGTGTTGATGCTTCCGGCTGCCGCTCCGGTATCCGCCCAGAGCCGCTCTTGCCCGGCCATGAACAAAAACTGCTTTAAAATGTGGGCGCCGGAACGGGAAATGGCAAATCCGGCCAAACAGCAGCACATCCACACCAGGTATGTCCAGACCAGGTTGTCCGGATCGCTTCTGCGCAGACGGATGACCCGCTGCATGCAAAAAAAGGCCAGCAGGATCATCAGGGCCGATCCGCCCATATCAACGATCCGGATCGGCATTGCCGGGACAATCATAATCCGTCTCCCTCAGCCGGCCTTTGCGCCTCTGACCGGCGGGACAGGCGGCGCAGGCCCAGCAGCAGAAACACCATGGCCGGGACGCAAAGCAAATGATCCAGCTTGATCAGATAATACACCGGGGCCAGCCACATGGCCGAATCCGGTGCATGAATCCGGAGCTGCCAGGAATTTACCCGGTCCACGACAATCCACCGGAACTGTTCATCAAGCAGGTGCACGCAAAATGCATCCAAAGACCAGAGCAGAAAAAACAACCCCGCATACTGCAGATACCGCCAGCCCGGCTCCCGGACCAGGCCGCGGGAGCGCAGCCAGTAAATCAGAATGCCCATGGCAAATATGAAAAACAAGTGTGAAAACTGGTGCGTGTACAGCCCTTCCGGTGCGCCGTGCGCCTGGGTGGCAAGCACCGGTTGGGCTGCGGTGATATAAAGGATGATGCTGATATGCAAAAAAAAGCGGATTGATTTCATTGTGCGTAAACTTTGCAATTCATGTGCCAGCAGTTCTCCCTGCTCCCGGCCGACGCCGGGCCCTGAAAAGCCCGGATCTCAAGGTTCAACCCAGTTGGAAATCACCGGTGAACCGCCCACAAGGGTGCATCTTTTTTATTGCATCTGCCTGAATTCTACTATATAAAGTCAAAAGCAAGATTGCACAGATTTTATATCTGTGCAATAAAAATCTTGCGATCAGCCAGCCTTGCAACACCGGGAAAACGATTGTGCCCTCCGCGCCGCATCTTATAAATATCAATAATTTTCAAATACTAACAACACACCCCAGTTTCGTGCCCGGATAAAAACACCCGGATTCGCACATGGTATGATTATTGCTATATCTATCCGGAAATACCGTCCGGACAAGGATACACGACGGAAGGGCGGATCCGGCATGTTGCGGGAAAAAATCAGCCGCTAATTTTGTTGGATTGGCACGATGTATTCGGTTTTTTTCATGCAGACCCAAAATATTAACCCGATGATTTCAGAGGAGGTGTACATGTCATTATCCAGAAACAAATTCCGATTTCCGGGGTTTGCACTCCTGGCTGCCCTATTGTTGTGCATTCAGGTCGTACCGGCAGCCGCACAGCAGCCCCAGGCCCAGATTTCTCAGCAGGAATATCTTGCAGGCGATCAGGTAACGATTTCCGGTCAGATCGAGCCCGGAGAGGATCTTTACATCGCCATTGCATCCAAGAGGGAATTTGCCCCCCAGGAGGCAAAAGGCGTCAATGAGATCAAAAATTTAAAAGACGTGGCAGCCCAGAGGCCCTTTAATGTGGACACTGCCGTACCCGTGCTCTATTACATGCTGACCAACAAGCCGGACGCATTCGGCAGTGTGGTCAAAAAACGCTTTGGCGGACCGTCTTTTGCCAAGGGCATCTACAGTACCACGATGTTCCAGCTGGCTGACTGGCAGAACCTGGACTCGACCGTCAAAAACATGCTCGGTCCGCTGGAGACCCCCGAAGAATGGTCCTTTTTCAGTTACACGCATGAATCCAGCTACGGCATTAACACCATCACCAAAGAGCGCACCCAGGTCGGCAAGGTGACCATTTTCGCCAGAAGCGTGATTACGGATTATGAAAAAAGCGGCAACTACTGGGACGAAGGCACCAGCATCAACCTGGACAAGGAAACCGGCGAATTTACCGCCACGTTTGATTCCTTCCGCCACACCCCGCCGGATACCGAGTTCAACGTATTTGTCAACGGCGATAAAATCGGCGACTACTCGCTGGCGGGCAACGGATTCTGGCTCTCGCTGGGCGGACGCTACATGAACCCCCTCTGGATTATTCTCGGCGCGATCCTGGTCGGGGCGTTTTTCTCCCTGATCGGCGCGGCCGGCGGCATGCTCATGGCCGCCTACCAGGTCATGGTGGTCAATACAATGGGCCCGGTAGGAATTAATGCGGCAAACGTCCTGCGGCCCTCAAACGTGGCCCTGACGCTGTTTTCCCCACTTGGCTCATTTTACCGGTACGCGGTTAAGGAACGCCGCGTGGCCTGGCCCGTGGGGCTTTCCTTCGGCGTGGGCATACTGATCGGCTCCATCTGGCTGGGCAAGTACGTGACCGAGGTGCTGCCGCTTGCCACCTACAAGGAATGGCTGGCCGTGCTAGTGGTGCTCATGGGCATCCGCACCGTGTATGAACTCACTCCGCGGGTGATGGAAAAGCGCAAGAACATCAAGGCCATGACCCAGAAATTCAACGAAGAGGTCAGAAAAGCCAAGGAAGAAGGCCGGGCCGCCCAGATGGGCCGCATTGAACCCATGTCCACGGGCGCAAGCAAGCTGACCAACTACCAGTTCAAGTTCTGGGGTGAAAAATTCAAGATCAACCCGCTGCTCTTCGGCATCATCGGCCTGGGTATCGGTATCGTGGCCCGGGCGTTCGGCATCGGCGGCGGATTCCTGCTCACCCCGATCATGACCATGGTCGGCGCCCTGCCCATGTACGTGGCCGTACCCGTTTCCCTGGTCGGGACCTGTTTTTCCAGTATCGGCTCGTTTATCGGTTACCTGTTAAACGGTTACCTGCCCGACCTGTGGATCGCCGTCGCCATCATTATCGGCGGTTTTGCGGGCGGCTACATCGGCAGCCGGATGCAGAAGTTTTTCAGCGAGGTGCAGCTCAAGGTGATCCTGGCCGTGGTGCTGTTCTTCCTGTTCTTCCGGTTCTTCAAGATCGAAATCTGGATATAGGTAATAAACCCGGATGATGGATACACTCTGGAACATCATTTTAGTTGTACTGCAGCATGTACAGGGGGCGCTGGACTTCGTGTTCAGCCCCCTGCATGCGCTGGGTCCGTTGGTATCCATCACGGTCATTGCCGTGGTTACGGCCGCGGCGGCCAGGGTGTTTTCGAAAAATTTAAAAACCCGGCGCTACCGGGAACTGGAAAAAGAATTTTACTACTGGTACGATATCAAGCAGGAGGCCCTGAAACTCCGGGACACAGACCCGGAAAAGGCAAAGGACCTGGGCAGAAACATTGACCAGGGAAAACTCAACAAGGTTTATTACGATTATTTTTTCGAAGGCCTGCTCAATAACCTGCTGACCATGTATATCCCGATTTTTTCCATGCTCGGCTACGTCAATGCCACCTACCGGCCGCAGGCGATGGCTGACATGTTTGAAAAACCGTACCTGTTCATCCTGCCCTGGTTCAACGGAAAACAGTATGAAATAGGGGCGGTTTTCTGGTTTGTCTTTTGCGTGTTGATGTTTTACGTAATCAGTTTTATTGTCGGACTCACGCGCCGCAATCAAGGCGCGGACGGCAGCACGGAAGAATCTTTGTCCGTGCCCGATGCCAGTGGACAGAATTAAGAGACCCGAATGCTTTCAACCCGCATGTTTACAGAATGGCTCGATGCGCAGTTCCCGGACTGGTTCGCCCTGGCTGCGGCCATCCTGCTCGGGGCATTCGGCGTGCTGGCACTCGGATTTCTGGTGATCTGCTTTGCCCCGGGTGCACTGGGCTACTGGATGCCGCCCATTGCAGGCTTCTGTGCAATGAGCGCTGGATACAAGTACTGGGAAAAACGGCAGTCCGAAAGCCCGACAGCCCGCAAGGCGTTATGCCTGGCCTCCGGGCTGGGCCCGGCTGCAGCCGCGGCGGTCATGCAGACCGCAGTCAACCGCCGCATATTTGGTACAGACCCCACGGTCCAGATGATAGCCGTCATAGTGGCCCTGGGTATTGCCGGGGCAGCCGCCGGCGGCCTGCTGCGCAACCGTTATGAAAAAATCACTCAGGAGTCCTTCAAATCATGAGCCAATATTACCTGTTCCAGGACCAGAAAAAATGCATCGGCTGCATGGCCTGCGTGGTGGCCTGCAAAAGCCGGCAGAAACTGCCCCGCGGCCCGCTTCCCAGCCTGATCGTCACGGTGGGCCCCAAGTGGGTCGGGCACCTGCCGCGCACGGCTTTTACATTCATGCCCTGCTTTCACTGCGAAAACCCGTGGTGCGTGGCTGCCTGCCCCACAGGGGCCATGTTCCAGCGGGGCGAGGACGGGATCGTCACCGTGAATCCGGACCTGTGCGTGGGATGCAAAACCTGCATTTCCGCATGTCCCTGGGGGGCGCCCCAGTGGAACCCGGAAACCGGCAAGGCGGTCAAGTGCGACTACTGCTACGACCGGGTCAAAGCCGGGCTGGAACCGGCCTGCGTGACGGTTTGCCCCACGAGGTGCCTGTATTTTAACACTCCGGAGCAGATCCCCGAGATCCGGCGCGAACGCTATGCCAGGGCGCGGGCCCAGGACTTTTAAAGATCCCGAACCAAGAGGCATGACAACATGAGTCCGCATACCTGCAGCGTCAAATCCCTGCACGAGGAACTCCGGGAAACATTGAGCACCGGGGACCCGGTTCATCCCTGGTGCCGCCAGAAAGCCTCGGAGATATTCGACCTGGTCCACGACGTCTCCCAGGGCCAGGCCGGAGAAGACCACCTGGACAGCATTCTCGAACTGGCCGGCCATCTCACGGACCAGGGGCCCAATACAAAATGCCGGGAACTGGGCCAGTATGTCACAGGTTTTGTCAACCGGAACCACGAGGAATTTCTCAGCCACATCCGCACCCATACCTGCCCGACCGGCCACTGCCCCATGCTCACCCCGGCGCCCTGCCAGATGGCCTGTCCCGCGGGAATCGACGTGCCGTCCTATGTCACCCTGGTGGGCCAGGGGAAATACGCGGAAGCCATATCCGTCATTCGCAGGGACAACCCGTTTCCATGGGTCTGCGGCCTGATCTGCACACACCCGTGCGAGTTCATGTGCGTGCGGGGCAGAATGGATTCGCCCATTGCCATTATGGATTTAAAAGGCTTTGCCGCTGAAAAATCCATGTCCGCCCGCCAGTACGTCAACCCGGAGCCCCTGCCGGAAAACGGTCGCAAGGTCTGCGTTGTCGGCGCAGGCCCGGGCGGCCTGACCGCCGCGTATTACCTTGCCCTGCGGGGCTACCGGGTCACGGTGATCGAGGCCCTTCCGGTTCCCGGCGGGATGATGATGGTTGGTATTCCCAGGTACCGGCTGCCCCGGGAGGTCATTGACCGGGAGGTCAGCATGATCGAATCGCTCGGCGTCGATCTCCGGCTCAATACACGCTTTGGAGCTGATGTTACCCTGGATTCGCTTCGTTCCGAGGGACATGAAGCCTTTCTCCTGGCCATCGGCGCCCATGGTTCCTACAAGCTGATGATCCCCGGCGAAGAAGAGTTCAAAGGTGTGCTGCCGGCGGTCCCGTTTCTGCGGCGCGTCAGCCTGGGCGATCATCGCATGCCCGGCAGGCGCGTGGCAGTTGTCGGCGGCGGAAACGTGGCCATGGATGCGGCCCGCACGTCGCTGCGCCTGGGATGCGAGGAAGTCCACATCCTGTACCGCCGGAGCCACGACCAGATGCCGGCCCACCACGAGGAAGTGGTGGAAGCCGAGGAAGAAGGCGTGCAGTTTTCCTACCTGACCATTCCCAAGGAAATCCAGGGGGAAAACGGAAAAGTCACCGGAATCGTGTGCGTGCGCGCCGAACTCAGCGAACCCGACGACTCCGGCCGCCGGCGCCCGGTGCCCGTGGCGGGCAGCGAGCACGTCATCCCGGTGGACGCGGTTATCCCGGCCATCGGCCAGGAAGTGCAAAGCCACGGCCTTGAAGCCTTTGAACAAGTGGACTGGACCCGCAGAAACACCATCCGGGTCCATACCGTGACCATGCAGACCCGCCAGGAAGGCGTATTTGCCGTGGGCGATGCGGTCACAGGCCCGGCCACGGTGGTGGAGGCCATATCCGGCGGGAAAAAGGCGGCTTCCGCTATACACCGTTATTTTGAAGGCATTGCCCAGCCGACACTGCCTCCCGTGCCGGTACGGCGTCGTCGCCTGGCGCATTTCGAGGCGCCGGCCGCGCTGAAAACCGATCTGCAGCGCCCCCAGATGGCCTTACTGGGAAACGAACGCAGACGCATCACATTTCAGCAGGTACGCCTGGGCCTTAAAGACACGCAGGCCCACAACGAATCCAAACGCTGCCTGCGCTGCGACATATGCATCCGGTGCGGCAGGTGCGTGGAAATCTGCCGGGACAAAATGGGAATTGAGGCGCTTTGCCTCGGATACATCGACTTTGATAATCCCGGCCCCACGGATCTGCGCATCACGGCCGAGCGCTGCATCGCCTGCGGGGCATGCGCTACCAACTGCCCCACCGGTGCCATGCAGATGACCGATCAAAACGGCTACCGGGTCCTGTCGCTGTGCGGCACGGTGTTAAACCGCCTGCAGCTCGAATACTGCGAAATCTGCGGGGCCGTGCTCGGACCGGCCCGGTATCACGATTATATCATGAAGCGGGTCCGCGATATCAGCCCGGAAATGAGCAACCGGCGTGTATGCCTGGACTGCGCAAGAACGGCAAGCGGCGGCCGGCACGCGGAAATCAGACCGCCACGGGAGGAAAAGAAGAGTTGACGGTTGACGGTTTACGGTTGACAGTTGATAAAAACCGTAAACCGTAAACTGATAAAATCCAAATGACCAAAACAAGGAGCAGGAGCAGGACCATGACATTCCGCCAGGGCCAGAAAGTCGAAATCTACAGGCGCTCGGATGATGAAAGCTGGGAGGACTACATGGAGGAGTTCATGGGTATGCACGGCATCATCACCGACCCGGACACGAGCAAAAACGATCCGGACGCATTAATCGAGGTCAGCCTGGATGAAAAAGGCACGCACCGGTTGCCCCAGGACTGCCTGCGGGTAATCGGCCAATAAGCGGCGCGGAGGGCCTCTATGCCGGAAATCACTGTTAATGGTCACCGGATCGATGCCGGCGGGGACAAGCATGTAATCGATATCCTCAGGGAGCAGGGAATCGATGTCCCGGCACTCTGCTACCACCCGGCGCTTTCGCCGGCAGGGGAATGCAAATTGTGCGCAGTGGATGCCACCTATCCGGACAAGCCGGCACAGATCAAGCTTGCCTGCGTACTCAAGCCCGCAGAAGGCATGGAAATCCACACGGATACCGAGCAAGTCACCAGGGCCCGGACCAATGCATTTCGCAACCTGGCCAAGTTCGCCCCTGAATCAGACGTGATTCGCAGGCTGGCTGAAAAACACGGCATCGACATCGGCCCGCCGCCGGATGAATGCATTCGGTGCCGGCTCTGCATCCGTGCATGCAAGGAACTGGTGGGCGCAAACGCCTTGAAAATCGAGAAAAGAAACACGGTCCGCTACATTGTTCCCAGGTCCGGCAACCGGTGCATCGGCTGCGGCACCTGCGCCAGCATATGCCCCACCGGCGCGATTCGCCAGAAAGACAGCAACGGACTGCGCGTCATATATATCCGGGACGAAATTATCGGGCAGAATCCGCTGCTTCAGTGCGAGAGCTGCGGCAGGTATTTTGCCACCCCGAAGTTTCTTTCCCGGATCGAGGAAAGAACCGAGGATCATCCGCACGTAAAGGAGCACCACCGCTACTGCCCCACGTGCGCAAAGCTGCTCTCGGATCGCATCAAGAGTGCTTCGCGGATGAAGAAAATCTAAGATCGGAGGAAACCATGACAGCCGTAAGTTGCCGTTCCATGCAGGACGTGGTCGAATTTGCCATTGATCGGGAGGAAAAAGCCCGGGATTTTTACAAGAACTGTGCAGAAAACACCCAAAACAAGGGAATCCGGGAATTTTTCCGGGAGATGCAGATCGAGGAGGAAAAACACCGGGAGCTGCTGGCAGACCTGGATCTGAGCAATGAGAAACCGTTCTACGAGTATCTCGAGCCCGGAACCGTGCAGGACCTGAAACTGAGCGACTTTATGGTGGATGTGAAATTCTCCCCGGAAATCAACTATCAGGACGCACTGGCAATGGCCATGAAAAAAGAGGAAAAAGCCCACATCTTCTACGAAGCCTGGAAAGGCCGGTGTGCCAGCGAGAAATCCGAAAAGCTCTTTTCCTTTCTGGCAGACGAGGAACTCAAGCACAAGCGCCGGCTCGAGGAAATTTACGACAGCGAGATACTGCAACAGGATTAGCGTGATAAATCCGAAATCGGAAGGGGACAGATTTCAAATCTGTCCCCGGTCTTTGGTATCACTTGTTTCTGTTTTGAAAATTTGAAAATTCGGATTTCGAATTTGTTTCGGATTTCGATATTCGGATTTCGAATTTATACTTACGGTTAAACGGAAATTCGTTTAAAGAAGGAGACAATATATGTCCACCCAAAAAATCCCTACCATCTGCGGAATGTGCACGGTCCGGTGCCCCATGGTGGCGGAGGTCGAAGACGGCAGCATTAAGTTTCTCCACGGCAATCCGCATGCCGACGGCATGAAGTCTTCCCTTTGCCCCCGCGGCGTTGCCGGCAAGGCATTGATCAATGACAATGAACGGCTCAAGCAGCCGCTGATCCGCGAGGGCGCCAGGGGCGAGGGGAAATGGCGAAAGGCGAGCTGGGAAGAAGCCCTGGACTATGTCGCCGAAAAACTCCGGGGGGTCATTGACCAGTACGGCGCCCGCGGCGTTGCCCTGTCTGATCGGGGCGGGCCGTTTCGGGACTTTCACCGGGCGTTTCTGCGCGGCCTTGGCTCTCCCAACTACGTCAATCATGATTCCTCGTGCGCCAGAAACGTGCAGCACTCGGCCCAATCCGTGATGGGCATGGGCCGCAAGGGCGTGATGTATGATCTGCGCAACGCCAAGCACGTGGTGCTGCAGTTGAGAAACATATTCGAGTCCATCAGCGTGGCCGAGGTCAACGATCTCACGGACGCCATGGAGGAGGGCTGCCAGCTGACAGTCATCGACATCCGGGCCAATGTCTCGGCCACCAAGGCGGACCGGTTTTTCATGATCCGCCCCGGCACGGACTATGCCTTCAACCTGGCCGTTATCAACGAACTGCTCACCAATGACCTCTATGACAAGGAATATGCCCGCCAACACATCCAGGACCTGGATGCGCTGAAAGAATTTGTCCGGGATTACACGCCCCAGTGGGCAGAGGCGGAAACCGGCGTGCCCGCAGACCAGATATCCCGGTTTGCCGCCCGCCTTGCCAAGGACGCGCCCAACGTGGTCTGGCACCCGGGCTGGATGATGGCCCGCTACCAGACCTCGTTCTACCTGTGCCGCTCCATTTACATCATCAACGCCCTGCTGGGCTCCATCGGCGCCAAGGGTGGGCTGGCCTTTGCGAGCAAGCCCAAGGACGCGGGTTATTCGGGCTTAAAATCCTTCCAGGACCTGTTTGGAAAACCCGAGGAAAAACGCGCCGACGGCGTGGGGTGGAAATATCCCCAGTTCGAGTCCGGCCCCGGCCTGGCCCATTTGCTCTACGAGGCCATGGGGACCGAAGACCCTTACCCGGTCAAGGCCTATATCGCGTTCCGCCACGATCCCCTGATGGGATATCCGGAGCCGGACCGGATGAAGCAGATCTTTGACAACCTGGATCTTCTGGTATCTGTCACCTTTACCTGGTGTGATACGGCATGGTATGCGGACGTGGTGCTGCCCATGTCGCCCTACCTGGAACGCGAAAACGTTATTGCGGCCAAAAATCACCTGAAACCCTACTTTTTCATGCGGCGCCGGGCGGTGGAGCCCCGGTTTGACACAAAGGCGGACTGGGAGATCTTTGCCGGGCTGGCACGCCGCATGGGGATCAAAGAACTCGACTACGACAACATCGAGGACGTCTGGAACTTCCAGCTTCAGGGCACGGGCGTTTCCATCTCGGATTTCAATGAAACCGGCATGGTCCAGTTAACCGACAAGCCGATATACCCGGACCGTGACAAGCTCAAGTTCGGCACGCAAAGCGGCAAGCTCGAAATCATTTCCAAAAAGCTCGAAGACCAGGGCCTGCCGTCTTTAAAGCCATACGAGGCCCCGGAAAGGCCGCCCGAAGGCCAGTACCGCATCACCTTCGGCCGCTGCGCCCTGCACACCCAGGGCCACACGGTGAACAACCCGGCCTTAAACGAGCTCATGGCCGAAAACGTGCTCTGGATCAACACGCAGGAAGCCGAAAAGCTGGGCATCGCGGACAAGGATTGGGTCAACGTGACGCAGGACGCCTACACAGAGCAGATACAGGCAAAAGTCACAGACTTTATCCATCCGGAGGCGATCTTCGTGATCCACGGCTTCGGCCACCAGCTGCCCGTGGAAAGCCGCGCCTACGGCAAGGGACTGGCCGACCACCATTTCATGAAAGGCACTCTCAAAAAGTGGGACCCGGCCGGCGGCGCCCTTGCCTACCAGGAAAACTTCGTGACCGTGAGCAAGGCCCATTAAAAGCCGGGGAAAAACGTATTCTAAAAAAGTTATAACTTTTTTAGAATATACTCTCGAAAAGTTATAAAACGGGGACGAACACTCCGGGGACAGAATTCAATTCTGTCCCCTACCCTGTTCAAGCCCCCGCATACCCACAAATCTCATCCACCTTATCAGTCAGCCGGTCAAGTTCCGCCGCGATATCGGCGCAGATGCGGTCGAATTCCTCCTCTGATGCGTCCTGCGGAATATTTACCGGCTCGCCGAAATCAATGACCACCTTGCTGAAGGGCTTGGGGATGATGGTCTGATCCCAGGCCCGGGAAAACGTGATCACCCGGGTACAGGTTGACCGCGAAAAAAGCCGTCAACTCAATCTTTAAACGTTCTTTCCAGGAAAATCTCATCTGCCCCCGCTTCTTGTGTTTGCACTTCCCCCAGTCATAGCCGCAGGACCTTTATCTTTCAAGAGCAATCCGCCTTTTATGCTTTTCTTTATCCAGTAACACAAAGGATCAAACACCGGCATCGTTGGCCGATATTTTTCTTGCGTGACGCCATAATGTGGATTATTATATCCATAACGATCCACATTTTGGAGGTTTGATATGAGAACAATTCAGATGACCCTTGACGACGATCTTGTCAAAGCCGTCGACCATATTTCGAAACAACTCCACACAAACCGTTCTGCTTTCACGCGAAGGGCACTTCGGGAGGCGATATCCCGCTACAACCTCGAACAACTGGAGCGCAAACACCGTGAAGGCTATGAGCGGTTTCCAACTGGTGCTGACGAATTTTCGGTCTGGGAACAAGAACAAGCATGGGGGGATGATTGAAACACGGGGAAGTAAGATGGTATAAATTTGTTAAGCCGGATAAAAAAAGACCGGTTCTCATTCTTACACGCAACTCCGTGCTGGAATATCTGCGTGAAGTAACAATCGCCCCGATTACGAGTACAATCCGAAATATCCCGTCAGAAGTACCGCTTTCAAAAACCGATGGGATGCCCAGAGATTGCGCTGTAAACTGTGATCATTTGCAGACAGTTACGAAAGGGAAAATTGGACCGCTGATTACATCCCTGCCTTCATCAAAAATGGCAGATGTCGGCCACGCCATTCGCTTTGCGCTTGATATTTAATGCCAATCCGGGGAAAATCCATGACCGACAATTATGAAAAAATCGCCCAACAGAACCTGCAGCGCCTGTATGCGGACCTGCCCACAGACCTGGCAGACAACCTGCCCGCACAACAGGACGGCAACCGGTTTACATTCACCGCTTTCGGCGAGACCTGCATAATTTCGCCCGAAGGCATCACCCTGGGCAACGGCAATCACCCCTCGGCAATGGGCATCCTGATTTCGCTCTATGCCCTGCACGCCCGGTCAGATCCCTGCATTGCAGAACCCTTTAAGGCGTTCAAGGAGTGCCCCAACAGCATGCCCTATGTGGGCGCCTTTACCACGCACACCGAGCAGATTTTGGCCCCGCACACCGAGGCGGTGCAAAACGCCCTGCCGCAGATCAAGCAGACCCTTTCCGGCAGCGACGACCCCGCGCAAATCAACGGGGATTTCGCCTTTGTGGTATACCCGCTTCCCAAGATCGCCCTGTGCTACATCTTCTACGAAGCGGACGAGGATTTCCCCGCATCCGTGACATGCCTGTATTCGAAAAACGCGGATGTTTTTTTGCCGGTAGACGCTCTGGCAGACACCGGCGAGTACACCTCCCGCAAAATCCTGGAAATCATCGGCAAGTAAGGCAACCCGGTATATGAACGAATACCAGCTCGAGCAAATCAACGCCCTGCAAATGGTCCGGCAGCACATCAACGCCGGGTACGGCACCTCCTCTCCCGAGCCGGGGCAGATTTCAAATCTGTCCCCCGAAACCGAAATAAAACACGAACTCCGCCGCTACCATGATTTCCGCACCCGCACCGCCGAATTCCACCAGGCCCATTTCGAACAGACCTGCACGGAAAAATGCTATTTCAACAACCTGAGCGCCTGCTGCTCTAAAGACGGCATTATCGTGTTTTTCGCAGACGTGGTCATCAACTCCCTGGCCGCTTCTGCCGCCGAGCTCGACCTGCTGGAACACGCCATCGCCCATCCGGTTTCCCACGGCAAGTGTATTTTCCTGACCCATAAAGGCTGCCTGTGGCGGATCAAGCCCATTGTCTGCGAGATGTTTGTCTGCCAGACAGCCAAAAACGCCGCCTTTGAAAATGACCCGCAGGCGGCCGAACAATGGGAAGCGTTTGAAAAGGAGCGCAAAACATTTACCTGGCCCGACCAGCCCGTGCTCTTTGAATACCTGGAACGCCTTTTCCTGGACCTGGGCGCAGAATCCTCCCTCATGCACATCCACAAAAGCCCGGGCCTGCTTCGCATCAAGAAAAACCGGGAGGCTGCATCACGGCCGGCTTGACAGAACAGCATCATGATGTTGTTCTGCTTCAAAATTAACGAGGTGGGAAATAACCAGATTAACGAAACGTTTAACCATATACTTGGACCCGGAGCTTCATCAGGCACTGCGGATCAAATCCACGGAAACTTCCCGATCCATGTCAGAGATAATCAATGAAGCTGTAAAAGAAGCGTTTTGCGAGGATGCAGCGGATCTGGCCGCATTTGATGAAAGACGGGACGAGCCCCTGATCAGCTATGACCAGATGGTCAAGCGGCTTAAAAAACAAGGCCGGACATAAAATATTTTTAAACGCACGTTCGAGATCGTCGTTGTGACAGCCTCTTTTTCATACAGTATTCTGAAAATCCACGGGACAAATTTCAACTCCGTCCCCTATCACCAACCGAATCCCTATTAAAACCCATTACTTTTATGAAAAAGGTTGACTTACCAAGAGATAAGGCGTATATTTATTTACAAAGTATACGTCATCAAAACAGGAGATCGGGTATGAATACAAAACTCACACTGCGGCTGGATGAGGAGTTAATTGCCGCTGCAAAAAAATATGCTGAAAAAACCGGGAAATCAGTCTCCCGGATTGTCGCGGATCTTTTCCAAATCATTCAAAATGAAAATCATGACAGGAATGATTTTCCCACCCCGGCGGTTCGTTCCTTAAAAGGAGCTATGAAGGGAGCGCAGGTCAGTGAAACGGATTACAAAGGATATTTAGAAAATAAATATTTATGAAACTTCTGTTCGACACCAATGTCATCCTCGATGTGCTTCTGGACAGAGAACCATTTTCAGGGGATGCCGAATTCTTGCTGTCAATGGTTGAACGCTCAGAGATTATTGGGTATATCTGTGCAACAACAGTTACCACGATTCATTATCTTACAACAAAGGCGCTCGGCCGCCAGGCTGCAATCCGGCACATCCGAACGCTCCTGTCGCTTTTCACCATAGCGCCTGTCAACCGCATAGTGCTTGAAGGCGCCGCAGCATCGGATTTCAATGATTTTGAAGACGCGGTCTTACACGAAGCAGGAATCCATGCAGGGGCCAAGTATATTATCACCAGGAACAGCCTTGATTTTAAAAAGTCGAAACTGCCGGTTTTCACACCACAGGAACTTATCAATATGATTGAATCATTTAAAAAATGATTGCAGGCAATTCATATTTTCCCAATGGCATAGTGCCGGCTGAGAACCAGGATTTTTTGTTAAGATCAAGGACGACGAAAATTTGAACCGGAGGAATACGAAAGGTATTTCGAGGATTCAAATTTGAGCCTGACGCAGAAATTGACGAAAAGGACGGTTCTCAGCCGGCACTATTACAG
>CAZTHW010000040.1:0-14621 GCA_964613595.1 uncultured Desulfobacteraceae bacterium
GCCTGCAGCTTATTGATTTCCCGATACAACTGGTCAACCTTGGCCTTTAAAGACTTGCGCTCCTTAAACAGCTCATTTAGCCGCTGAATGATCCGATAGGTCAGGCCCGGCTCCTGCCCGCCGGCGCCGTATACGAACTGTTCCAGGTGATCTATGGACTCTCGGCTGATGTCGTTTTTAAACAGCTCCACAAACCCGTCAAACAACCGGGTCTGTTGAGCCGTAATAAACCGGGCAAGATTATTCGGAAACTGATCTGAATGATTCTGCGGCAAAAGATTTAAGACCGTGCCAAGCTTCGGGGGTATCGCCCCGTCCGGCAGCCCCTGGGAGACCCAGCAGTCAAAGCAATAAGCGGTAAACTGCCTTTCCAGCACTGCAGATGCATCCAGAAACACTCCCGGCGGCTGAATGTCACCTGCAATCATTTCAAGCGGGTCATCATAGAAATACAGATCATGGGCCTTGCCTGTGGCAACTGTCAGGTTCAGACCGTTTCCGTCTTTTCTGCCGGATCTGCCGATACGCTGCAGGTAATTGGCCTGCCCCGGAGGCACGGAGCATTGAATCGTTGTGGAAAGATCGCCGATATCAATGCCCATTTCCAGGGTCGGCGTGCTTGAAAGCAGGTTCGGATACCAGGGCTTGCGTTCTTCGGGCGGGGCTTTAAAGCTTTCTTCCAGCTTCTGGCGCTCATCGCGTTCAAGCAGGCCGGTGTGTTCTTCCGTATATAAGCGCCTGATATCTCCTTTGCTGTATAGATGCCCGTAATAATCAAGCCCTCGGTGCCAGGTCTGATAAGACCCGTAACAATTGCGGCGCAGACACGGCACCTGCGTCCAAATCTGCAAATCCCTGGCAGCCCCGGAAATAATATGCCCGCATTGGGTGCAGCGGTACTGGATTACATCGGTTTTTATTTTTAACGCCCCTGGATTGAGCCCCCAGACATAGTGCTGGTTTTGCCAGCGGTGTTCGATAAAGCCGGCCTGTTCGAGCTGCTTGAATACGATATCAAAAAAATTGTCCACAAGATTGACATGGGGCATGGCCAGGTCCGGAAAAATCCTTGAGGCCCACCATTCGTACCACGTGAGGCCCTTGTTTCGCGATAACAGCCTGGGAAAGCGGTCTATGTCCGGTCTTGTGGTGACAAATCCCGGGGCGCGGGTTGCCGGCCCGAAGTTGGGCAGCCATCGCTTCCATCTCTGGGAAATTTGATAGGTATTGCCCCAATGTTTGATATAGTTTTCAAGATCCGGGTGAAATATACCCCCCTGCTGGCGGATACTGGTCATCAGGCCCAGTATGAAAGCCGCAACCCCGGAGGATTGAATCCGTCTTAATGGTTCAAATTCATTGCTGAGAATTTCGCAAATATGCTCTGCTGCAGCGTTTAAATTCTCCGTATCCGCGGCCGCCACCGAACCGCCGGATTTTTCAAGACTGCGCCCGATCCGGGCGCTGAACCCGTATTCCGAAAATATTTCCCAGCGCAGTCTCCTGGAAACCAGTTCCGGCAGTTGCGAGTTCTGGGGAAGCTTTTCATGGGTTTTTAAATGTTCAAAATCCCGCAGCCATGTCATGTTGGGTGCAATAAACAGGGCTACGAAATGCTCGGGATCCAGTTTTTTTCGCCAATGATCCACGAATTGATCGGCAAGCGTTTCAAGACCCGATCCCTCCCCGTGGTTGTCCACAAACTGCTGCAGCGCGGTTCGAAACGTAAACCGGTATGTCCGGGCCCCGAAAAATGCGGCCCTGTGAGCCGCATCCTGGACATTGTCCGAGAAGGTCAGCAGTTTTTTGTCGTCATTGAAGTTCGAGGCAAAGAGCTGGCCGATCATTACGCTGGTCAGGCTTGCCGCCTGGGAGCCCATGAGCGTGAGGCTGTTTCTTGCCCCGCAGGTGGGACAATGATGTGACGTGGATTCAGGAATATCCACCAGGATTTGTTTTTTTGAATCACAGGATGAACAGCTCCCGGAAAGCTCCCGGTTTATATGCATACAGCCTGAACACAGTTTTCGCCGTTTTCCTGCATATGTATCCGTGGCGTCTGATCCCTTGACCGGGAAAAGAAAATATAATTGCTTGTGTGTTTTGTTTTTGAAAAATTCCAGGTAAATGGAGCGCAGGTCCGTATCAATTCCGCTGCCGTGAAGCCGGCTTTTGCCAACCCAGCCCATGAGACCGCATTCCCTGCAGTGAACCACGGGCAGGTGCCAGTGGCGTTCTTCATCCGTAAGATCATCTGCAAACCTGAGAACCGGGTTTGGGTCAGCAGATACCACCAGCCGCTTGAGCTCCCGGCACCAGTGCTGGATGCGTACCTGCAGTTTCCTGTCTGTAAATACGGCTTCCGAGACCAGCGCAAGCATGCTGTTTAAGGCATGGAACCTGTAGGCTTGATCTGCGCTTTTCAACTCACCGGCTGTTTTGGCCAATTCGGAAATAACCGGGTCATAATGCCGCACCTCGCCGTTTAGCACCTTGAGCAGGTTCTGGAAAAACAGGTGGTTTTTTAATTTATCCCCCAGTTCCACCCGCCACTTTTCCTCAGGCCAGTCATCCTCTGAAATTTTCGCATTAAACCAAAGCTTTACCTGGCTTCTCATGTAAGCGGGATAATCCGGGTAGTTTTCCGGAAGCAGGGCCCGGAAATCCGCTTCTCCCGGAATATGACTGTTTTCGATTGCCTGTTCGCCTAAAAACTCCCCTGCGTCTTTTTTGGATTCCGTGATAACCGCATCCCGGGCAAACGGCTCGCCAAAAATCCTGCCGGCATAATCGCAAAGCCGTTCCAGGGACTCCTTTCCTCCCAGGGTCGCAGACGTGCCTGCCGGGCAGATAAAGTGCTCGGGCGCCTTGAGTTTTGCCTTCAATCGCCGTATCAGGCAGGCAATGTCTGTTCCCTGGGCACCGTCAAACGTATGCAGTTCATCCACCACGATATAGCGCAGGGTCTCAGGCCCGTTTTGTTCCCACAGCTTTGCGTCCCTGGGACGAATCATCAGGTAATCGAGCATCTTGTAATTGGTCATCAGGATGTCTGGCGGGCTGCCGCGCAGGATGTCCTTGTCCGTAATTACATAATCCTGCCCCATTGTCGGGTGCGGATGTTTTTCTCCCTGGCCCACATACATCCCTGCGGTGATTTTTCCTTTCAGGCCCGGCGTGTTCCAGATGATTCCCGCCAGCCGGGATGCCTGGTCATAGGCCAGGGCATTCATGGGATAGATGAGAATGGCTTTTATGCCGTATTGTCCGAGTTGCTTTTGCCTGCGGCAGTGCTCCAGTATCGGGTAGGTAAAGCATTCGGTTTTGCCTGAACCGGTTCCCGTGGCAATTATTGTCGGCTTCGGATTAGGCGCGGCCAGCCGATCAAAAGCCTTTTCCTGGTGCCGGTACGGCGTAAACGGGATGGGGATTTCAGGGAAAAAATGCCTGGCGGATTGCTCTGCCTGCCGAAACGGCAGGTTTATGGACACATACGGCCCCTTAAAAACATTTCCCGGGGCATTCAAAAAATTTTCCAGCATGCCGTGGAAAAAGGGCGTGGTAATATGAAACGTGGTGGACAGAAAGTCCTTGATGCCCTGCTCGATTTGTTTGGCAAGTACGGATGGGATCATAAACCAGCTATCATAATTTCGGTGTCAAATATTTGTTGACACTCTACATTGCTTTAATTATTTTATAAACAAAAAGAATTCGTCCGGTGCTGCTTGTCGGCTCGATAGGGTTTCGCCCCGCCGGACATCATTTACTGACAAAACGGCAAGTGCTTTATATCATACAAAAGAAATGGACTGGGAATGCCCGGTCGGCGATAAGCTTCGGTGAATACCGGAGTTTATCGCTTTTAGAGGAAACAATATAAGGCTTCAGCCAAGTATCCCGCTTGAGTCCAAGATGTCGGGGCGTTCTGCTCAACTTTTAACGGATATCCCTCTTTTTTTGTAAAGCCTTCTTCTTCCCGTTCTCAGGCCGAAAATCTCCTGTACTGCTGTTCCAGATTTTGCCAGAAGCTTGCCGGCACGCCAAGCACACGCTCCATGCCAAGTGCCGTGTCTTCTGTAATGGGAACTTCGCCCTTGATAATGCTGTTGACATGCTTGGTTGTTATGCCCATCCGTTCTGCAAATTCAGACCGGCTCATGCCAGTCGTTTCAAGGGTTTCTTCCAGGGTGCGCCCCGGCGGAAATACAGTATCGGGCACATATTTATTTTTTCCTTTGTGTTCCATCTGAAATTGAATCATCCCAGGGTAAATTTTCATAAAAGGACTGGATGCAATGATATGCTTTTTCGAATTCCGGTAAATCACCGACAATTTCATCCGCCAGATTATCATATTCATACCGGGAGCGGCTTATTATTTCTGGATCGCGCATTGAATACCTGTCAACAGTTATATTGCGGGCGGTTGCCTTTTTAACGAGGCTGTCAAGGATTTGTCTCTTATCGGGTATTTCTTGAGGACTACAGTGATTAAACAGGTAATAAAGGTCGTAAACATCCTGGCGGCGTGCTCGCTTCCTCTCACGCTGCTGTAAAATGGCCCGATACTTTTCAGCAATTAAATCCGCAAACCCGTATGCAAAAAGAGTCCCTCCGTTTTTAAGTGAGATGTTCTCGACGTTATAGCTTTCTTCGTTAAAACTGTAATCAATTTCAACCACTTTTGAACTGTTTCTTTTTAAGAGCTTTTTATGGCTCCTTTTATCGTGTTTGTATGCATAACCGATTTTGATTTTCAGTGTCGGAAAAGAAGCATCAGCTGATGGAGGCTGAAATTTACAGGATTGAACTCTGCAGTCAAGTCCGTAGTCAAGAGTCTCGGTTGCACTTATCAGGCATTCCTCCAGGTTTGATAAAAATTTGTCTTTATCAAATTCCGCAACTTTCATGCTCGTTGAAAAGTCAATATCAGTGGTGTGCCGAATGCAATTGTAACGGATGGCAAGCAGGATAGCGCCTTTCATTATCATTCTGACCGAAAAATCCCGGCAATAAGAAACAGCAATTAATACGGTATGAACTGCTTCTCTGAATTGATGATCAAGGGGATTTTCTTCTAGATCCACCCATTTTGAAAGATCACATTGCTGCATTTTAATCTATTTCCACATTTATGGACAGGCACCACCGCTCGGAATAGGTGGGACTGTATTCTTCAGCAGGGTCAAGTTTTCTTGATCCGCCCCTCGTAACATGTCTTTGCCATTCATTGATAGCTGAATCAGAAATGCCGCAGAGTTCTTCTAAAATATACCCGGCACGAACCTTGTCTATGGGTTTTCCGTGCTGGTTGAATTCATCAATGATCAGGTTAAGATAGGTTTTGGCATTTTTGCGGTATACATCGATAACATGATATATGCCGCCGCACAAATCCGGCCTTCTGAGCATATCCAGAAAAGTGCGGCCGATTGTGGAAACCCTGAGATTTTTGTCTTTAACCGATTTGTATGCTCCCAGATGAATGCTGGAATAATTGTGCACGGATTTTTTTCTGATCTTTTCAAAACGAATCCGGGTCAGTTCGGGAAGCCTGTTTTGTTTATAAAGATCCAGATCTTCTCCGAGATCTTTTTCCATTTTCCGGGCTGCAAATTGTTTCCAGTCCTTTTGTGCGGGTGAGGAAAGAACAATGATTTTGGGCATGCGGTCTGTCAGCCCGTGGTAGTCCATGGCGCTTAAGTGGGAGATAAAGGAAAAAGGGTCAATCGTGCAGGCGACCTCTTCTTCCATGTAGATATTTTTGCCGATTATGCGGAATACCTTGTCAAAATCCTGGAATGGATTTAATACCCCGGCTTCGCGCAGGTCTGACAGCTTGTTGCTGAAAGCTTGGCGGTCCGGTCCATTTTTGGGTCTTTTTACTTCCCGGCCTTCGTATTTGCCGGCATGACAGAGACGGAAAAAGATCACCCCCAGCTCGTATTTTGTAATGACCGGCTGGTTTAATTCGCCGATGGAAAGGGATAATGCTTTGATAAGGGAAAGGGGGGTTTTCAAAAGAATTTCCTTATTACTGGTATATATACGTCCTTAGGACGTATATATACCAGTATATGCAATTTGTCAAGGCTTTTTTGAATTTGAATTAACCCCGAAATTTAGTTAAAAGAATAGGTGGACAGGATAATGTATATGTCCTTAGGACATATACATTATCCTGTCCGGTATGTCAATTAAAGATATACAGTTTCTGAAACCGAAATCATTAAGGTTAAGAGTTGAAGCGGATTTCAAAAGCTTTCCATGCGATATCATAGTCTTCTTCCCGGTTGCACTTGTCAAATGGCGGGGTGTAGGTGATGGTTTTTTCCTTTGGCCCGCCTGGCAGGGTGTCGTCGGTGATTGTTCGGGTGAGCGGTTCTCCGGTTTTGGAAATCCGGATGAGATTGCCGTCTATGTCCCGGGTTTCTTCTGTGAGTTCGTTCCATTCAGACCGGGGAAAGCCGATGCCGGAAAGGCCCTTGGAATTGGTGAACACGATGCGGCCGTTTTGGTCATACCAGGTGTCGGATTCATACTGGCGCATGACCGGGAACTGGACCTGATAGATGGTTTTGAGCTCCTCACGTGACATTCCCAGGGCCATGGCTGTGAGCACGTCGATTTCCACCAGGGCCTGGCGGCGGGCGTAACCGGTGCGCAAGGCGCAGTCCCGGTGCCATTCGGGGGTGAGGTTGCGGAAAAAGGTGTTGGGAAGCCGGGGGTCGGTTTTGGCCCAGGCATCGTTTTTGAACTCTTCTTGCCAGCAGGTGGTCCATAGGTCAGCATAAGAATTCGTTAAGCAAATAAGATTTAAAGATCGAACGTGAAGAAAGTTTTTATATTCACTCTCCGCTAAAATCGGTAACTGAGCAATAAGACTTGTATTGGCATGCCCCATACCTGTACTTTTGACCCGGTAGTCAACCGGTATGGAGATACTTATCGAATAATAATTAAGCAAATTTTGTCGATTTTTGAAACAAGTTGCCAGGCAAGTATTAATATGGCCAATATTTTTGGGAATAATAACAGGAATAAAAGTACGTTCTGCTGAAGGGCCTATCATTTCTCTGTTTACAAACCTATAATACTCAGTTACTGGCTCCCCGCTCCACGGCACCTTTGGCGTGCGCCGCTGGTATTTCTCCCTGGAGCAGGCCGGGACATAATTGGTGCGTGGCAGATAGCGGTCCGGCAGATCTGTGAGGTCCAGGATATCATAATCCGAGTTTTTGGTGCATTCCCGGCGCGGGGTTTTGTAAAAAGGGTTGCCCACGAAAAAGTGAGGGCCGGACATGATCCACTCTTCTGCCATCTCGGGAAAGCGCGTTTCGCGCTTGATGGTGCCATCCTGCTGAGAGTTTGTTTCATTCCAATGCTGGGTGGAGAAATATTCACCCTCTATATCCCCCAGCTTCCTGGGCTGGGCGGCAAATTTTTCTAAAACCGACACCAGTTCCCTGGAATGCAGGGCGGGAAGTCTAGCCTGAAGCGGCGGGGTTCCGGCTGCGTCATAAAGATTTGCAAAAAGAGCCAATTCTGATTCGGTTACTTTGATAATCCTTGAGGCATGGCCATGGACGTTCCAGTTTCCTTCGTCATCCTTGATTCCCGGGACATCGCCATGGCCGTCGTGATCAAAGCAGGCGTAAACGGTTTTGGGGCTGTACAGGTTGGCGATATGTGAAAAATCGGGCTGATTTGATGCTGACGAATAGAGGTTGATGCTGAATTTTGTGTGATGGTCAATATCTGAAAAAAGTTTCAGTTCATTGTGAAACTGAAAATGCGCGCTTAGCCTGGGATAAACCGATTCTCTCAGCATCCCTCCACTTGGATCATCATATACCCCTTCAGGGTGAAGAAAACCGGATATCCCATCTTTTCTCCCGTAGCGCCATGCCTGCGGCAGAAAGCATTTATATAAATTTGCCTTCATGCCCTGAAGAACCGGATAGTTTTGTTTGGCATTGAGAAAGAGTTGCGTGCCTTCTGCCTCTTCATAAGCGCCGAGATATTTTGATTTCAGTGCAAGCCGATCAAGGGTTTCATGCCGAAGGGTGGCAAGTTTGGCAGCATTAAATTTTTTCAAAACAAAAAGCGGTTCGTGATCCCCCAGTACGCCTCCTTCATCCCATGAAACTTGTATCCACGGCGGATTTCCCAAAATCAAATCAAACCCGCCAAGGTCTGCAAAAATATCTGCAAACTCCAGGTCCCAGTGCAGAAACCGGTATCTTTCGGCAAGCTGCCGGGCCATCTGCAGCCGCTCCAGTTTTTCGCAGAGCTGGTCCACGTTGACCCGGCCCAGTTGGCGATCAAAACTGATTTTCTGCTGTTTGGGCTGACCGCCCATTCCGGGCAGGCTCCGGTCTTCGAATCTGCCGGATTCTGTTTCAAAGACCTCGCCCTGGATGATAAGCGAGAGCTCAAACAGGTATTCCTCGCGGGACGGCAGCATATCCACCTTTTCAAGCGGCCAGAACCACAGGGCGCACCAGTAGTCCATGGCAAGTTTTAAGCGCTTGTAAGGGGTGGAATGCTGGTATCCTTCGGCATACAGGGCCTGGCGATAGATTTTGTCTTTAAGCTCGGTTGTGCTCTGCTGGCTGCCGGATTCTTTGTGCCCGAAAAAGGAGAGGGGGTCGTGGGTTTTTTTGCGGATGTCGCGCTGTTTGCGGGTATGCCTGTCCCACAGGGCGTCAATGGCCGAAGAAAGCTTTTGGAGCTGTTTTATTTCAGACTTGTCAAACGGCTTTAAAATTTCCTTTTTCCATTCCCTGATTGTTTTAAAGGCCTCGGGCACCAGGTTTTTTACGTTTTTGTCCGCGTACCCGGCCATTTGCCGATCCGGCAGAAGAAAATGATACACCGTGTTTTCCGGCCGCTTCTGCCCGGGCATGATCCGTTCAGGTGTCTGGTCTGTCCACAGGGGGTCTTGTTTGCTGCGGCGTTTTAACAGGTTTTCATGATACACATCACAGCGCGCACCGATCAATGAGTTTCCGCATACAAGCTGGTTTCCAAACCAGGGCACGAAACCGCCGGCATGGATGGTGTTTAACCACAGCGATACTTCCGCCAGCTCTACTGCTACCGGGTTTAAGTCGATGCCGAATACGTTGTTGTCTGCGATAAAGGTTTTTACCTTTTGTTTTTCATGGCCGTATTGGTCAACAGACAGGGTCTGGCCGAGCTCTTTTTGCCTGGCCTCCAGGTAGGCCTCTGCCATCTGGTTTACAGCCTCGTTTAAAAACGCGGCAGACCCCATGGCCGGCTCGCAGATGGTCAGTTCCAGGATCTGGTCTGCCGAGCGGCCGTGCAGCAGGTCTTTTAGCGCGTAATGGACCAGGCAGCGGGTAAGCGGTTCCGGCGTGTAATAAGACGCGGATTTCTGCCGGTCCCGGCCGGACATGCGATAGACAAACGTGCCCCTGGGATAATGCACCAGGGTGCCGTCTGTGTTGTAGACCTTTTCGTCTTCATTGTAATCCGGCAGCGCTTCAGGGGCGACGAAATAGGCGATTCCAAGGGGATCCCAGGTTTCGCCGGCTTTTTTGACCTCATAGAGCCCGCCCTGGTTTTCCACGAAAAAACCCTGGTAGGAAAGCAGGCCCTCGTATACCGCTCCGAGCTGGTTGATGCCGAGCTGGGCATACGAGATCCTGCCGCGCCGCTTTTGCCTGTTTTTTGAGGGGCGGGACAAGGACATCAACTGGATGATTTTCTGCAGCACCTTGTTTCTGAACCGGACCTGCCGCAGAATCGGTGTCTGGCGCGGGTCAAACAGGTGGGAGCGCAGCCTGTCAATTTGAAACGTGTCGTGCCGGCACGGGCCTGTTTCATCAAATGTGCGCTGGACAAGGCCCTTTTGCCTGGGAAAGCCGTTGTAGATTAAATCAAAAAGCAATTCCAGGGATTCGTGGATGAAGTAGCCGTCCTGGGATTCCGGGGTTGTGAGCTGGATCATCTCCAGGTCGCGCAGGGATTCCAGGCTGTAGCCGGTGCGAAAGGCATCAGACTGCATGGGCACATAGCCCAGCTCGGGCCGGGCTTCGATATAAAACAAAAACAGCAGGCGGTACATGTACCGCAGGCATTGCCGGGAAAGATCCGCAGCATCGATTTTTTCCGCACCGCTGTAAATGCTTTTCTTGTCTTTTTTCGCCTTGTTTTCCAGAAACCAGACAGCTTCCTGGCCTAAAAGCTCTATGCTTTCGCGAAGCGCGTATTTCAGGTCCTCTGATACGGCATAGGCATGCTTGTGCGAATTTTCCTCCAGGGTATCGACAAGGGGAATGCCGTCTTCCGGGCACACGCTTTGCCGGTGCAGCAATGCGGCCATGGTTTTAAGCGTGGACTCTGATTTGCGGTCCAGGATTTCCCTTAAGTCAAACCTGAGCATCCGCTTTTGTGCCCATTTGCTGCGGTCAATGAGCAGAATCTGGGTTGTATTGGCCAGGATTACCCACCTGGGCGGCTCGGCGCGGGAAAAAACCTCTCTTGTCAGCACTTCTTCCCATGTGAGATCCGGCAGGTTTTCGGTTTCAGAGAGCAGATGTTTTAAGGCCTCAGGCGTTTGCACCAGCGGGTCTGTATCTTCCCCGGACAGGTTGGGCACATGAATGATCCATAGTTCCGGTGCGCCGTTGGGTTTTGCAATCTCTCCGGTCACGGCAATGGGGGTTCCGTCCCGGCCTTCCCAGATGTTCGGCTTGTTGGGATAGCCGAGCGCATCCAGCAGTTTTTCCAGAAAGGTTTGCTGGGCTTTTATGCGCTGTTCCGGATCTTTTTCGGTCTCCAGAAAATGCCTGAGCCGGAAATATTGTTTTGAAAGGCCCGCGATTTGGGCATTTGGCGCGGGAATGCCCTCCTGTTTTTGCCGGCGGGTCCAGGTTTTAAACAGGTCTTTTAAGTCCTTTTCCAGGATGGCCGACAGGTAGTGCTGGGTGTAGAATTCGTTTTCGTTGGTGATGCCGGTCAGATCAAGTGCCATGGTTTTATCAGTCAATCCGGTTTTTGCGGTATAAAAAGCGCATCACGCAGGGGGCGGAGATTTTGCCGGGCTGCCCTGCAAAACTGCCGCGACTTTCATGTATGCCTGTTTTTCCGTGGTCATGGTTTGTTCAATCCATTGTATGTACTCGTCAAAAAGCGCGTCAATTTCCCGTTCTTTTTCCCGGGCCCTTCGCTCTTTGGCCCCGCGCGCAACATCCATTGCCTGGATTTGCTGCTGCACGGTGTCCATATGCCGCTTGCGCAAAGCTTCGAGCTTTTTCAGGTGACTGTTTAGCTGTTCATTGATTGCTTCTTCAAACGTCTTCCTTTCCTGTTCCATCCATTGTTGGGCCTGGTCAATGATTTCGGGCAGGCGCTTTTCAAGCTCCGGGGAAACCTTGTCATATGCGGGATTGGAAAACTTCCGCCTGCCCAGGCCGGTACGTTCAAGAAGAGGCGCAAATGATTCAATGCCCTGGTATTGGCCGTTTTTTACTGTCGCGCCAACCCATCTCTGGATCAGGGGCTGGCCCTTGAGATTCGGGATGATGCCGGTTAGTACATAAACGGTTTCATCGGCCGGCAGGCTTGCCAGTGTCAAAACCGGGGCTTCGTGCCTGCGAAAACTTGCCAGGACCTTGTCGTTTATCCACGAGACCCCGGGATGCAGCGGCCACAAATAATGGAGCTTGGGCCAGGCCTGCTCGTCTTTGCGGCAGCGCTTGACCTCTTGCTGCATTTGGGCTTTGTCATCCGTGAAAAGAATTTTTTCATCATCGGGCCAGATTTCCCCGGGCAGGTAGCGAAACCGGAGTTTCAGGTCACTGGGGATGGCAAACCGGATCATCCGGCTGCCCGGCTCAACTTCCAGGTCCAGGTTTGATGTCTGATTCAGCCGGTAAAGCGCCTTTGCCGCATATTCAAAGTCATCTGAAAACAGTGCGGGCATGGCGCGGGTCGCCTCCGTGCTATCCGGCCGGGCTTGTTCCGCGGCCCCTTTCTGGAGGAAATCAAGCAGGTCAAAACCGTCCTGCCTGGCGGCTGACAGATCCTCGGATTCAAAGGCCTCCGGGGTTTTGCCGGTCTCCAGGGCGGAGGCGGTTTTTTCCACCTCTATATCCACGTCATAAACCCCCATAAGCGCAGACGGATCCCCGATGTTTTTTACCGCCTCCTCGTCTTTTTCAATGAGAAGCTCAAGGATGCGCATATCTCCGCGAATCTTGGAATTGCCGCTTTGGCTGAGAAGGTATGTGATCAGAGGCGTGCGCTCCTGGCCGTATCTGTCGATGCGGCCGTTTCTCTGCTGAAAGACCATCAGGGACCAAGGGATGTCAAAGTGGATCATGCGATGGCACAGGTAATGGAGGTTGATGCCCTCGGATGCCACGTCAGAGGCCAGAAGCAGTCTTATGGGCGCTTCTTCGCGGCCGAAGTCCTCCACTACTTTCTGCTGGTCCGTATCCGCCATGCCGCCGTGCAGGATAGTGACCGCCTTTCTGTCAATGCCCAGGTCCTTTGGCAGATGCGCGTATAAAAAATTCAGCGAGGCGATCCGCTCTGTAAAAATCACCAGCCGGTCGGTTTTGTCTTTGCCTGTCCAGTAAAGCCGGCTGTTTTTGTTTTTTAACAGGTCAATGAGCTTTTGGTATTTGCTGAAATCCCCGGGGGCAATGGCGGAAATGCTTTTTTTGAGATCCTCCAGCACGGAGATGTCCTTGTCGTTTTCCGGGTTGCCGGTTTTATGCAGCTGATTCAGGCGGTGCTCTATTGTTTCCAGGCAGGCCGCAGGGCTTGAAAAAAGGGCTTTTTCCAGGGTGGTTTCAAACAGGTGCCCGCCTTTTTTTGAGCGGTCAATTTGCGAAAATTTCAGGTCCGCAAGCTGGTTATACGAACTTTCTTCCTTGTGCGAAGCCTGGGCATAGGCCCTTCGGATCTGTCTTTCCTGGAAGGATTGGGCCACCTGGTGCTGAATGTCTTTTTTAAACCTGCGGATAAACAGGCCCTTGATGTCTTCCGGCCCGTAATTGTCCGGATCTGCAATGGCCGTGGGATCGAGCATGTTCATAAGGCTTGCAAAGCTTCTGGGTCTGCCGTCATGCGGTGTTGCAGACAGCATGATCAGGGTGTCTGACTGTTTTGAAAGCAGTTTTGCCAGCCGCGCTCGCTGGGTGCGGCCGTGGCCGCGTTCTGCAACGTTCTGGGCCTCGTCAATGACAATGATGTCCCAGTGGGCGTTTTCCAGGTGAATTTTAAACTCATTGTCCTGTTTCAGGGTATCAATGGAAATAATGGACTTGTCAAAATAGTAAAACGGGTTGTGGTTTGTCGGGATCCGGGTGCGCACCCGCTGAAGCCCGATGGAATCCAGCCGGGTAAGCGGAATGGCAAACCGGGTCCACATCTCCTTTTGAAACTGGGTCAGCAGGCTTTTAAGCGCCACCACCAGGATGCGCTTGCCGCGGCCCCGCCGGATTAACTCGCTTATCAGGACGCCTGCCTCCAAAGTTTTGCCCAGGCCCACGGCGTCTGCAATCAGGATTCGCTGGCGCGGCTGCTGCAGCGCCTGGATGGCAGGATCCAGCTGATAGGGCACCAGGTCCATGGCCGCCTGATGTCCGATATACAGGTTGTTATCCGTGGGCGGGGTCTGCCGGAGCAGGCTTTCCATGTAAAGAAGGGACTCTTCATACTCCGGGGATCGGTCATGCACCAGCCTGGTTTCCGCCGGGTCAAGAATCTGCACCGGATTTCTCAGCTTTTCGATTTCCGTGAGAAAAACCGCTTCCTTGTCTTTTACCAGGTCCGATAACCCCACGCACGTAAGCGCCTTGCCGTTTGTTGACGTCCGGTCAACACGTCTGACCAGCCACTCCGCATCCCGGATTACCACGCGGGCCCCCGGGGCCAATAGATGTTCATGATTCATATGAGATTGCTCTGCGGTTTAAGCAGAATTGCCGGAGACCCAAACAGTAAACAGCGGAATGCCGGAATCAGCATTCAGGCGCTGTATGATCCCGGGCTCCGCCTCAACTTCAAACAGCCGTGTAAAGTCCTGATAGTTTTCCCAGCCGGCAAATTCCCGGCTGAAAGAGTGAATCAAAAGTGCCGCTGCTGCAGCGTGATACTGTTCACTTATTATAACGGCTGACGCAGACCGATGCAATAACTGATAACGGATTGTGCCGGGAAGCTGTGCTGTGTGAATGGCGCTGCAACCTCAGGCGGAAACCCCTCTGAAGCCTCCCAGCAATAAGCCAGGGTTCGGGCAGAATAACCAGGCCGCCAGTGCTTCACCGGATCTCCCAAACCATAACCAGGGGGTGGTCAAATTTGCGTTATCACACCTGGTCAATTTTCGGTTGTCTTTTCCATTCAAATACTGTCCCCGCAATTTGTCCCCGCAATGTCCTGTCCCCGCAATTTCAATGTCGGGGCACGGGTTACGTCTTGACATTTTACCTTTGATCCGTACAATATGCTGTACAGGAGGTGATAATATGAAAGCTATAACCTATACTGCAGCAAGACAAAACCTTGCGAAAACAATGGAAAATGTTTGCAGAGACCGCTCCCCGGTGATTGTAACACGCAAATCATCGGAATCGGTT
>CAZTHW010000041.1:0-14280 GCA_964613595.1 uncultured Desulfobacteraceae bacterium
TTTCAGACCTGCATGAATCCGGGCCCTTCCGGAAACGGCGACTTTCCAGACGTCCACTATCGAATTTTCTTCCCCAGAATCCGGGTGGAATTGACCACCGCGATCAGGGCCGTGCCCACATCGGCAAACACGGCCGCCCACATGGTGGCCAGGCCCGCAATTCCAAGTGCGATGACCGCGCCCTTGACCGAAAGGGCGATGAAAATGTTCTGCCAGACAATGACGCGGGTTTGCCTGGCAATGGTCACGGCCTCGGCCATCCTGGCCGGGGAATCGGTCATGAGGACCACGTCTGCGGTCTCAATGGCCACATCCGAACCGAGTCCGCCCATGGCCACCCCCACATCCGCCCTGGCAATTACCGGGGCGTCATTGATCCCGTCGCCCACAAATGCGATGCGCCCGCGGCCCGCATTTTCCGCGTGAATCCGCTCCAGGGCGGCAACCTTGTCTTCGGGCAGCAGGTCGGCAAAATGACCGTCCAGTTCCAACCGATCGGCAATATAATCCGCAGCGCACTGATTGTCACCGGTGAGCATGAGGATGCGGTCAATTCCGTTGGCCCGCAGCGATGCGATGGCCGGGCCGGCATCTTCCCGGATGCGGTCACCGATGAGGATGTAGCCCGCGTAATTTCCCCCCACTGCCACGTGCGCCACGGTCCCCTCGATCATGCACTGATCATGCGGGATGCCATGGCTGTGCATGTAGCGATCATTGCCCACGATCACCGCTGTACCGTCGAATTCCACCCGAACCCCGCTTCCGGAGGTTTCCACGTGACCGTTGACCCGTTCGGGAGCCACCCGGTGTCCCTTGTTTTCGTAAGCCGCCACGATGGCCCGGGCAATGGGGTGATTGGAATGCTGCTCTGCCATGGCGGCAAATTCAAGTACCTGCTCCGGAGTATATCCGTCCTGATGCACCACCTGCTCCACTTCAAAAACCCCCTCTGTCAGGGTGCCGGTTTTATCAAATATCACGGTTTTGAGCCCGGCCAGCGCGTCAATAAAATTGGACCCCTTGACCAGTATCCCGTGCCTGGAGGCCCGGCCGATACCGCCGAAATAACCCAGGGGAATACTGATGACCAGTGCGCACGGACACGAGATCACCAGCAGCACCAGGGCCCTGTACACCCATTGCTCAAGGGAGGCGCCCGTGATGAAAAGCGGGGGGACAAACGCAACTGCCATGGCTGCAAGCACCACGGCAGGCGTGTAATAACGGGCAAACACGGTAATGAAGTTTTCGGTGGTGGACTTGCGCGCAGCGGCATTTTCCACCAGTTCCACCATTTTGGCAATGGAGGACTCCTCAAACGGCTTTGTCACTTCCACCAGGATGGTGCCGTACATGTTAATGCCGCCGGCCATTACCGCATCACCGGCCTCCACCCGGCGCGGCACGGACTCGCCGGTGAGCACCGAGGTATCGACCTGGGAGTCGCCTTCCAGAATACTACCGTCCAGGGGAATTTTTTCCCCGGGCTTAACCACGATGACATCACCCACGGAAACACTTTCCGGGGCCACCCGGGAAACGCCCGCGGAGGTTCTTAAATTGGCGAACTCCGGACGCTGTTCCAGCAGGGAGGCAATTGAGCGCCTGGATCTGGATACGGCCAGGTTCTGCAGGAACTCCCCGGCCCGGTAAAAAAGCATCACGCCCACGGCCTCGGAAAAAGCCCCGATGGCAATGGCCCCGATGGTGGCAATGGCCATGAGCACATTTTCATCAAAAAAATCGCGCTTTGCCACGGTTCGCCCGGCAGCCGCCAGCACACGCCCGCCTGCGGCAAGGTAGGCAGCAGCCAAAAGCACGGCAAACAGGGCCGGCGGCACGCCAAGGCCTTCATAATAATCGCACACCAGCACCAGCACGAACAGCACCGCGGCCGCAGCGATCTTTACAATCTCGGACTTCAGACGGAAGGTTTCCCCGGCACCGGCGTCTTCCCGCCGCCCCGTTCGGGACAAGGGTTCAAGCTCCACCCCCGGCTCCAGTTCGTTTACCACGCGCCTGGCCGCATCCGTGTCATCGGCATCCAGATGAAGCGTCAACGTGCCGAAATCTATTGAGGCATCACGGACGCCCTGCGTGTTATTGAGTGCATCTTCAAGCTTCTGGGCGCAAACCGCGCAATCCAGATTATTTACCCGGTATTTCTGCATGAATTTGGCTTCCTGGATTTATCTACCTAAATTGAGCGTTTCAGATTTTTAAAATAGAAATGGATGTTATCCTTTAAAATAAATTGCTTTTAAAAATCTGAAGCGCTCAATTTAGGATCTACTCGCGAACATGGTGTAAGCCGAGGTTGAGCACCCGGCGGATATGCTCGTGATTCAGGGAATAGTAAACCACCTTGCCTTCCCGCCGATGCTTGACGACGCGGGACTGCTTCAGCAGTTTCAACTGGTGCGAAACCGCGGACTGCTTCATATCCAGCAGGGCGCACAGGTCGCACACGCACATCTCGGATTCTGACAGGGCCCATAGAATCGAAATGCGGGTGCGATCCCCGAATATCTTGAAAAAATCAGCCAGATCGCAAAGTTCGACATCTCCGGGCATGGCGGCCTGCACGGCCGCCAGGGTTTCCCGGTGAATGATCCGGGCACTGCAGACCTCCACGGTTTCTTCGGTTTCGTTTTGAATCCCGGCTTTTGGCGGCATGATGCAAAAAACCTTTTTTATATTATCATATGAACATATATTAATATGTAGACTTTGGCCGGACTTGTCAAATGGTTTTTTTTCCGGTAACATTACGAAAGCATCAACCCATGTCCGCCGTATAGATGAACTGCCCGGAATTTGACAATTTTTGTCAAGGTGTTTAAGTTATTTAGACATGACAATGCTTTGACCGGAGGAGAGGTTGATTCTGGTAATCGGCGAAATCCTGGTGGATATTTTTCCGGAGTACCGCCGCATTGGCGGTGCACCGTTTAATTTTTCATATCACCTGCACCAGTTCGGCTGGCCGGTAAAACTCGTCTCACGCATCGGTGAGGATGAAACCGGCCGGGAAATCCTTGACCTGTTAAAGCGCCGCAACTTTGGCACCGACCATGTACAGGTCGACGCCCGGCATCCCACCGGCAAGGTGCTGGTGCATCCGGACGGTTCGGGCAACCACGAATTCGAGATCCTGCCCGATGTTGCCTATGATCATATCGAACTGCCCGGTTCTCCCGAGGCAATTACAGGCAGCCCCCCTGCCCTGATTTATTTTGGAACCCTGGCTCAGCGCACTTCCGCTGCTTTCGGGCACGTCCAGGGTTTTCTGGCGAACCGGAACCCGGAGACCCGGTGCCTCTACGATATAAACCTGCGCTCCGGCTGCTACAACACGGAAATCGTGCGCAACTCGCTTTGGCAGACCGATATCCTGAAAATCAATGACGGGGAAGTCACCATGGTTCGCGATATGCTCAACAGCCCGCTGCCGGAAGACCGGTTCATCGATTCGCTCATGCGGGAATACAAAATCGAGATGGTCTCCCTGACCCGCGGAAACGCGGGCAGTGAATTGATTACCCCGCTATCGCGGAATAAAACCGGCGTGCCCGAATTCGGCCCGGTGGTCGATTCGGTGGGTGCCGGGGATGCATATGCGGCTGTGCTGGCCTGGGGGTATCTCAACGACTGGCCCCCGGAACGTATTCTCACGGAAGCCTCGGCGTTTTCGGCCCGGATTTGCCAAATACAGGGCGCAATACCCGATGACCAATCCTTTTATGACACGTTTATAGATCGAATCACAGGAGAAAAGCATGCCTGAAACGGGAAAACCGCTATACATTCAAATGTTCAGCATTCACGGCCTGGTTCGATTTGAAAACCCGGAACTGGGCAGAGATGCAGATACCGGCGGCCAGGTACTTTACGTGACCGAACTGGCCAAGCACCTGAGCAGCCGCGACGATATCCGCAGGGTGGATCTTTTCACCCGTCTTATCGACGATCCAAGGGTATCTGACGACTACGCGCGGCCTGTTGAACAATACAACGACAAGTGCCGGATTGTGCGCATTCAATGCGGCGGCAAGAAATACATCCGCAAGGAACTGCTCTGGCCGTATCTGGATGAATACATCGACAAGACCATCAAGTTCATCAAGAAGGATAAAGAATGCCCCGAAGTGTTTCACGGGCACTACCCGGATGCGGGATACGTGGCCATGAACCTTGCCGAGCTCTACGATCTCCCGTTTGTTTTCACCGGGCATTCCATGGGGATTCCAAAAAAGCAGAAGCTTTTAAATGACGGAATGAAGGAATCCGACATTGTCAAGAAATACAGGATCGATGTCCGCATCGACACCGAGGAAGAGATCCTGAAAAACGCGGACCTGGTGGTGACCAGCACGAACCAGGAAATCACGGAACAATATGGCATCTATACAAACTCCGAGTTCCCGGAATACAAGGTCATCCCGCCGGGTATCGACGTGGAGCGCTTTCATCCCTATTACCACGACCGGCTGCCGGAGGCGGAAAAAACCGAATTTGCCAAATACGCTCAGGCCAACATGCTCGCGCAATTGGAACGCTTCTTTATGTATCCGGACAAGCCCATGATACTGGCGCTTTCCCGGCCGGATAAGCGCAAAAACATTTCCGGATTGATCCAGGCCTACGGCGAGGACCGGGAGCTTCGGACCATGGCCAATCTGGCCATTTTTGCCGGCATTCGCAGGGACATCAATGAAATGGAGGAAAACGAAAAAGACGTGCTCACCCGGATGCTGCTGATGATGGACCGCTATGACCTTTACGGCAAAATGGCCATCCCTAAAAAACACGACCCGGAATACGAAGTGCCGGAATTATACCGGATCGCCGCGGAAAAACGGGGCGTGTTTGTCAACCCGGCATTAACCGAGCCCTTCGGCCTGACCCTGCTGGAAGCCGCGGCCACCGGACTTCCGCTTGTGGCCACCAATGACGGCGGCCCGCGCGATATCATCGGCTCCTGCGAAAACGGCATTCTGATTAATCCCAACAAAACCACTGAAATTGCCGATGCCATTAAAAAAATCCTTATAGACGAGCAACTGTGGGAGGATTATTCCAAAAAGGGGATCATGAACGTGCGCAGGTACTATACCTGGGAAAGCCATGCAGATACCTACACAAAAGAGATCCGGCCGATTATTGAAAAAAGCGCCACGGCCCGCCCCGCTGCAGCGGGAACCGCAAACCCGGTAGGCAAGCGCCTGACAAAAGTGCAGCGCTTCCTGATCAGCGATATTGACAACACACTGATCTGCAAAGATGACAGCCGAAAAAATTCCGGGCATACGGAGGAGTTGATCCAATGGCTCCGGGAGAACCAGCAGAAAGTGGGTTTTGGCGTAGCCACGGGCCGCCGGTCTCCTTCGGCCATCAGCGTACTTGAAGAACACGGGTTTCCCCGGCCGGACGTGGTCATCTCGGATGTGGGCACGGAAATCTACTACGGCAGCGATCTCCGGTACGACAAGGGATGGGATGCCCATATCGCCAGCCGCTGGAACCGGGAAAAAATCATGGAACTGCTCTCGGAATTCGGTTTTCTGGAACTCCAGGACGAATCCAGCCAGCGGAAATACAAGCTCAGCTATAACATGGAGCCCGGCAAGGACCGGATTGCCAAAATCCACAACAAGCTGGCCAAAAGCCGGTTGCGCTATACCCTGATCTACTCCCACGAACAATACCTGGACATTATTCCCTACCGGGCATCCAAGGGCAAGGCGATCCGGTACCTGAGCTATAAATGGGAAATGCCAATAACGAATTTCCTGGTAAGCGGGGATTCCGGCAACGACGAGGAAATGCTCCGCGGCGAGCAGTACGGCGTTGTCGTGGGCAATTACAGCCCGGAGCTCGAACACCTCAAGGGCGTGAGCAAAATTTATTTTGCCGGCAAGCCCTGCGCCGGGGGCATCCTGGAAGGTATCCGGAAATACAACTTCACCAAAGGCGTACCGGACGAATCCTGAGGAGGCCGCATTCCGATTTTCCGGGAAACCTGCTTGACACGTGCCGGAAAACCGGCATACTTCTTAGAGATTACATCAGCCGACAGATACCTAAAATGAGCGTTTCAAATTTTTACACGGATTAATATTTTAAATTTTTTTAAGGAATTAAGTCATTTTCAGGTGTTAAAATTTGAAACCCTCCGGGATTTTCAATTTAGGAGATACATGGATTTCATCCCCACCACGGGCCGGAGTGCAGACACATGAAACGGATTTTTACGGTAATCGCCACAATCCTTCTGATCGCCGCGGCAACACCGGCGCAAGCGGAAAACAGCGCCTCCGGGCTCAAGGTATTTGTCAGCATCCCGCCTCAGAAATATTTCGTCAAACAGATCGTCGGAGACCGGGCCGATATCCGGGTCATGGTGCCCCCGGGCGCCCATCCGGCCACATACGAACCAACGCCCCGGCAGATGACCGCCCTGGCCGAGTCAGACATTTACCTTGCCGTCGGCGTGCCGTTTGAGTCCGCCTGGATGGACAAAATCCGCAAGGCAAACCCGGATCTGGCCATTGTCCATACCGATGCCTGGATCGAAAAACAGCCCATTGACCCGACAGCATCCGAAAGGCACGCCCACGGGGCAACAGATCCGCATATATGGCTCTGCCCGCCGCTGGTCATGATCCAGGCCAGACATATGGTAACAGCATTTATTGCAGCCGACCCGCAGCACGCAGAATTCTACAATTCCCGATACCGACAGTTCGTATCCGCCCTGGGCGAACTGGATGCAAAACTGCGCAGCCTTTTTCCGCCCGGTAAAAACACCCCGGAATTCCTGGTTTTCCACCCCTCCTGGGGATATTTTGCAGAAGCCTACGGCTTAAAACAAATCCCTGTGGAAAAAGCGGGCAAGTCCCCGAAGTCCGCGGAGATCCAGCAGCTTATCAAGCATGCCCGGCAGAAAAAAATTCAGACGGTGCTGGTGCAGCCGCAGGTTTCAAGCCGCGCCGCCGAAGTGATTGCCCGGGCCATTGACGGAAGCGTGGTTGACGCAGATCCGCTGGCTGCAAACTGGCGGGAAAACCTTCTTTCCGTGGCCGAACAAATCCGTCAGGCAGCGAGGTAAGCGAAATGGACGAGCCGGTGATTACTGCCGAGGAAGTCTTCTTCTCCTATGACGGGGTACCTGTAATCGAAAACGCCAGCTTCAGCGTGGCGGAGCGGGAATTTCTGGCCATTATCGGCCCCAACGGCAGCGGCAAGTCCACGCTGGTCAAGCTCATGCTCGGGCTTTTAAGGCCGGATTCCGGAAAAATCCGCGTTTTCGGCGAGCCGCCGAGAAAAATTTCCCACTGCTTCGGCTACGTGCCCCAGGATGTGGCCATTAACCGATCCTTTCCCATTTCCGTGATCGACGTGGTATTAATGGGCCGGCTGCGTTACCGCGGAAGCTCCCGTATCCGGGATCGGGACCGGGAAGCGGCCGCGGCGTCACTTGAACAAATGGGCATGGCCGGATACGAGAATCGCAAGATCGACGATCTTTCCGGGGGCCAGCGGGAACGGGTATTTATCGCCCGGGCCCTGACCACGGACCCAGACATCCTTATCCTGGACGAACCCACCGCCAGCGTGGACACCGGCGGCCAGGCCGAGCTCTATTCCCTGCTGCAGGAACTCAACCGCACAAAGACCATTATCATTGTCAGCCACGACCTGATGGTCATGTCCTCGTCCGTGACCGCCGTGGCCTGTGTCAACCGGCAGGTCTATTACCATGACCAGGGGGAAATCACCCAGGATATGCTGGACATGGGATATCAGTGCCCGGTGGAACTCATCGCCCACGGCCAGCCCCACCGGATTTTAAAGACCCACGAGGACGAATCATGATTGAAGCACTGCAGTTCGAGTTCATGCGCAACGCGCTTTTTGCCGGCCTTTTTGCCAGCCTGATCTGCGGCGTGATCGGCACTTTCGTGGTGGTCAACCGGCTGGTTTTCCTCACCGGCGGGATCGCCCACGCCGCCTACGGCGGAATCGGGGCGGCCCTGTTTTTCGGCATCCCCTACATCTTCGGCACGCTGGGATTTTCCCTGGGCGCGGCCCTGATCATGACTGCAGTGACCATGAAGACCCCCGAGCGTTCCGATACCTTTATCGGGGTATTGTGGGCCGTGGGCATGGCCATCGGCGTCATTCTCATCGACCTGACCCCGGGCTACAACGTGGACCTGATGAGCTACCTGTTCGGCAGCATCCTGGCCGTACCCGCAGGGGATATCTGGTGGATGACCGGCATGGGGGCTGTCACCCTGGCGGTGACGATCTATTTTTACCGGGACATGATCGCCATTTCCTATGACGTGGAATTTGCCCGGCTCCGCGGCGTTCCGGTCGACATCCTCTACTTTCTGTTCATGGCTCTGGTGGCGGTCTCCATTGTGTTTATCATCCGGGTGGTCGGGCTGATCCTGGTTATTGCGCTTTTGTCCATTCCGCCGTATATTGCGGAAAAGTACGCCAAATCCCTGGGCGCGATGATGGTCATCGCCGTCATCCTGTCGGCCGTGTTCAATATCGCCGGGCTGTGGGTGGCCTATATGCTGGACCTCACTTCCGGGGCCAGCATTATCCTGGTGGCGGCCGCGGGATTTTTCATCTCCCTGGCAATTGACCTGCTGATCTCCCGCCGGCGCAAACGCGCAGCCGCCCGGAGCCGCACTGAAAATTCCCCGGCCTGCGGGTGCGGGTTGTGAAAAACGGCGGAAATCGGAGATATCGAATTTTTGAGGAAACAGGTTCGGGAAAGCTTTCCGGAGGGGCTGGACGGCGGGGTGGTTTGCGCAGATGCATCGGGCGCGACAGCGGACGGCATATGCGCAAACTTCCCCGTCGTCCAGCCGCGGAAGAACGCGGAAAAATCTGAAAAACCGGGAAAAAAATTATGCTCGATTTTTGCGCCAGCCTGTATTATATGATAAAAAAAACCCGGGTCAGAATGCCAATGGCGCTTTTGCTGTGCATGATCCTGCTTTCCGCGTGTGGCGGGGCGCCCCGGGCAAGGGCGCCGGAAAATCCGGAAACCGGCCCGCTGATCCTGCTGATCCGGATTTACCGGGGGCCGCTGGATCACCTGGGTGCCGTTCGAACCGGACGCTGCCCGATGCATCCGTCCTGTTCGCATTATGCCCAGGCGGCCATTGAAAAACACGACCCCCTGCTGGGCGCAATGATGGCCTGTGACCGGCTGATCCGGTGCGGCCGCAATGAGTTGGCATATGCCCCAAAAATTCCAGTTAACGGAAAGTGGAGATATTATGACCCGGTTGCTGCAAACGATTTCTGGTTCTGCCCGGGACAATATCCCCCGGAACAATAATATAGGTGGTGCAAGGAGGTTTCATGTGTGCTGACACGCAAACATACCAGGCTGCCAACCCCGTGCGCGTGGCAACCGCCACGTCCCTGTTTGACGGCCATGATGCGGCCATCAACATCATGCGGCGTATCCTGCAGGACACGGGCGCAGAAGTCATCCACCTCGGCCACAACCGGTCCGTGGATGAAATCGTGCAGGCAGCCATTGAAGAAGATGTCCAGGGCATTGCCGTATCCAGCTACCAGGGCGGGCACATGGAGTTTTTCAAATACATGGCCGACACCCTGCGGGAAAAAGGAGCCGATCACATCCGGATATTCGGCGGCGGCGGCGGCGTGATCGTTCCCCAGGAGATCAAGGAACTCGAAGCATACGGCATCACCAAGATCTATTCCCCGTCTGACGGCGCAAAAATGGGCCTTCAGGGGATGATCAACCACATGATTCAAAACATGGACTTCTCGCCCGTGTCCGTGGCCCCGGCGGATACGGACGCACTGTCGGCAGACAATCCCCTGGACATTGCCCGCCTGATTTCTGCTGCCGAACTGGCAGTGGCGGCAAACGACGGCACCATTGACGCCCTGCGCCAGACGATAAAACAGAAACTCCCCAAAAAGGACATCCCGGTCATCGGCCTGACCGGAACCGGCGGTGCGGGCAAGTCCTCGCTTACAGACGAGATCGTGCTCCGGCTGCTGCACGACAATCCGGACATCAACATCGGCCTGCTGTGCTGCGACCCGTCGCGCAGAAAAACCGGCGGCGCCCTGCTCGGAGACCGCATCCGCATGAACGCCATCGACTCCCCCGGGGTTTACATGCGCAGCATGGCCGTGCGCCGCAGCAGCCTGGAACTGCCGGCGGTGCTGCCCGATGCCGCGGACATCCTTAAAGCTGCGGGCATGGACCTGGTGATCATCGAAACCGCGGGCATCGGCCAGGGTGCCTCCAGCATCTTCGACCTCACGGACCTTTCGGCATACGTCATGACCAGTGATTACGGGGCTGCCACCCAGCTCGAAAAAATCGACATGCTCGACTATGCCGACGTGATCGTGGTCAACAAGTTTGACAAGCAGGGCAGCGAGGACGCGGTGCGCGACATCCGCAAACAGGTCCAGCGAAACCGCAAGGCATTTGATGCCAGGCCCGATGACATGCCGGTATTCGGCACCATTGCCTCCAAGTTCAACGACGACGGCGTAACCGCCATGTACCATTTTCTGATAGATCAGCTTTCCCAAAAGACCGGGGTCAAACTGCGCTCCGAACTGCCCAGGCCAGAGGGCAAGACCTCTTCTTCCAAGACCATTATCGTGCCGCCGGACAGGAACCGCTATTTATCGGAAATTTCAGAGATGGTCCGGGAATACCACCATCACACCGGAAACCAGGCCGAGGCCATCCGCAACGCCTGGCACGTCAAGCAGACCGCGCAACGCCTGTCAAGCGGGAACCTGTCCGGGGATGCCGACGACCTGATGGCCCGGCTAAAAAAGGAAATCGAGCGCGCGGAATCCGAGATCGCGCATGAAAGCACCCGGCTCCTGGAACAGTGGGAGGAAATCAAGACCACCTATACCGGGGACGAACTGGTATACCATGTGCGGGACCGGGAAATCCGCCAGCCCCTGTATACCGAAAGCCTTTCCGGCAGCCGGATTCCCCGCATCGCCCTGCCCGGCTTTCATGATCCCGGGGACATCTACACCTGGATGCGCAAGGAAAACATCCCGGGCCGGTTCCCGTATACCGCGGGTGTGTTTCCCTTAAAACGCAAAGAAGAAGAACCCACGCGGATGTTTGCCGGCGAAGGCGATCCGGAGCGCACCAACCGGAGATTTAAGATGCTCTCCGAGGCCTACCCGGCAAAACGCCTGTCCACGGCATTTGACTCGGTGACCCTCTACGGATTCGACCCGGAAACCCGGCCGGATGTCTACGGCAAGGTGGGGACCTCGGGTGTGAGCGTATGCAACCTCGACGATGTCAAGGCCCTGTATGCCGGCTTTGACCTGGCCGCGGAAAACACTTCCGTGTCCATGACCATCAACGGCCCGGCGCCCATGATGCTGGCCATGTTTTTCAACACCGCCATTGACCAGCGCATTGACCGGTTTACCGCGGACAACGGGCGCGCCCCGAATGACGCCGAAGCCCGCGAAATCGAAGCCGAGGTGCTCTCCAATATCCGGGGCACGGTGCAGGCCGATATCTTAAAAGAAGACCAGGGCCAGAACACCTGCATCTTTTCCATTGATTTCGCCCTGAAAATGATGGGAGATATCCAGCAGTACTTTATTGACAACAATGTCAGGAACTTCTACTCGGTTTCGATCTCCGGATACCACATCGCAGAGGCCGGGGCCAACCCGATCTCGCAACTGGCCTTCACCCTGGCAAACGGGTTTACCTACGTGGAGTACTACCTGTCCCGGGGCATGCCCATTGACAGCTTTGCGCCGAATCTGTCCTACTTTTTCTCCTCGGGCATGGATCCCGAATACAGCGTGATCGGCCGGGTGGCCCGGCGCATCTGGTCGGTGGCCATGTATCACAAGTACGGCGGCTCGGCGCGCTCCCAGATGCTCAAGTACCACATCCAGACCTCGGGCCGCTCGCTGCACAGCCAGGAAATCCAGTTCAACGATATCCGGACCACCCTGCAGGCCCTGTATGCCATCTATGACAACTGCAACAGCCTGCACACCAACGCATACGACGAGGCCGTGACCACGCCGTCGGCCGAGTCGGTGCGGCGCTCGCTGGCCATCCAGATGATCATCAACCGGGAGCTGGGCACCACCAAGAACGAGAACTTCAACCAGGGCAGCTTTATTATCGAGACCCTGACCGACCTGGTCGAAGAGGCGGTTTTGTCCGAATTCGACCGCATCACATCCCGGGGCGGGGTCCAGGGCGCCATGGAACGGGGATACCAGCGCAGCAAGATCCAGGAAGAATCCATGTACTACGAACACCTCAAGCACTCCGGGGAGATGCCAATTATCGGGGTCAACACGTTTACCAACCCGGAGGCGGACGCCGAAGAAGCCATCTGCGACCTGGAACTTTCCCGGGCCACGGAGGAAGAAAAGCAGTCCCAGCTTGCGCGCCGCAACGACTTTGCCGAAAGAAACCGCGACAAGGCGCCCGAAGCCATCGGCAGGCTCAAGGACACCGTGCTGGCAGGCGACAACATCTTTGCCGAGCTGATGCACACCGTGCGCTACTGCACCCTGGGCCAGATCACCCGGGCGCTCTACGAAGTGGGCGGCAAATACAGGCGCAACATGTAACCAAAGACTTCCTGTCAAGTGATTCTCCACCCGCTTAGCGGGTGGCCCCTAAAAGGAGGCAAAAAATAATAACAGGCATAAATTCGAAATCCGAAGCACGAATATCGAAACAAATTCGAATCACCGAAATTCAAAGCACGAAACAAATGCAGTATCAGGCGATTGGAGCCAAACCGGCCATGTATGAAGCTGTTTTGTTTTTGTCATTAGGGCATTCGGATTTCGGATTTGTTTCGAATTTCGATATTCGAGTTTCGTGCTTTGGCTTATCTGTCCGGACCGGTCAAACCCTTCCGGGACCTCCCCCATAGGTGGAGGTTTTAAATCCTGATAAACTTTTCATAACCACAAGGAGAAAACATGGCAACACCGGTTATTGTCAGTGCAGTAAGAACCCCGCTGGGCACATTTAACGGCAGCCTGGCAAACACGGGCGCCACGGATCTGGGCGCCCACGTGATACGCCAGGCCCTTGGCCGGGCAAAAATATCCGGGCAAGCGGTAAACGAGGTTATCATGGGCATGGTGCTGCCGCTGGGCTACGGGCAGAACCCGGCCCGCCAGGCCGCGGTCAGGGCCGGCCTGCCCTGGGAAGCCGAATGCCTGACTATAAACAAGGTCTGCGGATCGGGGTTGAAATCGGTGATGCTTGCCGCACAGGCCATTATGTGCGGTGATGCCGAGGTGGTCGTGGCCGGCGGCATGGAAACCATGAGCATGGCGCCCTATTACCTGGAAAAAGCCCGGTTCGGCTACCGCATGGGCGCCGGGACGCTGCAGGACCACATGATCCACGACGGGTTGTGGGATATTGTCAATGATTTTCACATGGGGGTATCCAACGAGTTGTGTTCCGAAAAATACGGCGTCAGCCGGGAAGATCAGGACCACTACGCGGAAATGTCCTACAGCCGGGCCATAAATGCCGTGGAATCCGGCCGTTTTGACGAAGAAATCGCACCGGTGACAATCCCGGGCCGCAAGGGCGGCACCACGGAATTTGCCCGGGATGAGGCCCCAAAGCCCACCCCGTATGAGACTCTGGCCAAAATGAAGCCGGCATTTCAAAAAGACGGCAAAGGCACTGCAGGCAATGCCTCGATTATCAGCGACGGCGCCTCAGCCCTGGTGGTGATGTCTGATACAAAAGCCGCGGAACTGGGCATCACGCCCATTGCCCGTATCGGCGCTCAGGCATCTGCCGGCCTGGATATGAAATACGTGCTGGTTGCCCCGATCCCGGCCATTCCCAAATGCCTGGACAAGGCCGGAATGAAAACCCATGACGTGGATCTTTATGAAATCAACGAGGCCTTTTCCGGATCCACGGTGGCGGTCATACGTGAGCTGGGGCTGGATCCGGATATTGTCAACGTCAACGGCGGCAGCGTGGCCCTGGGCCATCCCATCGGCGCCAGCGGGGCCCGGGTGCTGACCACGCTTTTATACGAAATGATGCGGCGGGATGTCAAAACCGGCCTGGCATCCCTGTGCCTGGGCGGCGGAGAAGCCGTGGCCATGACCGTGCACCGGTAGGGCGTTTCCCCGGCGATGTTCTCAGCAATATCGATATCGGTATCGGAATATTCCCGCGGCATTACCCGGACG
>CAZTHW010000042.1:0-14260 GCA_964613595.1 uncultured Desulfobacteraceae bacterium
AATTCCGCAGGGATGCAGCGCAACGCAGATATTGGACTTTTTACGAAGCCATCAGATTTCGGCGGCTTACTGCCGGGACAGCATCCCGTAATCCGCCCGGAGCTGCTCGAGCTTTGCAATGTAGCGCCGCTGGAGGCGCAGATCGGTGCGGTCCCGGATCGTATTTAAAACATCGGCGATATGGGGGCGGATATCCAGACCATGCCGATTGATGCCCTGCTCAATGGCCCGGTCCAGGATCAGCACGCAGTAATACCGGGTCAGTGTCCGGACCATCGAATCCCGGCGCATCAGGTAGCTCTGCCCTCCGAGCGTATCCAGGAAAAAGGCGGCATACGCGTAGAGAGTTTTGTCCGGGATACAGTCCAGCCGACGATTCTCGCAGCATTTCCCGGAGACGTAATACTTGTAGAAATTGGCCATGGCAGGCTCCAGCACGTCATCCTCGGCCCTGAGCACAGCGCTGACCATCTCAATGCGGTCCTTTCCAAGCACTTGGTAAAAGTGGGACCTGTTGCGCAGCAGGCTGGAAAGATTCCGGATTTCAGAAGACACCAGCGGCGGGGTTTCTGCAATGTCTGCCATCATTTCGGAAAATATCTCGTATGTGCCCTTTTCATCGGCCCCGATACCCTTTTCCCGGTCCAGGTAATCGAAAAATGACGCAATTCGCCGCTCCAGTTGATCGCACGGGGAAAGCTGATCGTGCTTGGTTTCCCTGTCGGTAAACACGGGGTCGCCGAAAACTTCGGCCATCCGCTCTTCGGAGACACTGGGCGAGCGCCTGCGGTCGACATTTTCTTCCAGCCAGCGCAGCACCTCCTCCTTGGTCTGCGGCTGCTGTGCGGCCATTTCCTTTTTGGCCTGTTCCACCGCGGACTGCACCTGGCTTTCATGCCACTGCATAATGCGCTGCCAGCCGAAAAAACCCAGTACAGCGACCATGACAACAGCGACCACAATGATAATGGCTCTTGCGGGGTTGGACCTGCCGGACGGATCACGCATAGGAAGTCCTTTCTTGATTTCGGAATTGGGTTTTTACCCAACATAACAAATTCCCCGCCCCCCGTCCACCCAACTGCAAAATGGCAAAATAGATCTGTCCCCGTTTTTGGCGTTTTGGGACTTGTGAATGCCGGTCCGGGTATAGTAGCGGCTTTCCTGGCGGGCCATCTGTTTTATACCGTGCTGTTTTTCCGTAGCGCCGCGGGCCGCCTGATCAACATCACGCTTTACTTTCTGGCCCAGTACCTCATCATCGCGGCAGCCAGACGCATATGGCCACTGCCCGCCAGGCCGATCACTTGACGGGAAAACTTTTCATCATATCTTCTACGCCGTATTCCGCCAGTTTCTCCGCAGTCAGCCACTTTGCGCCCCGTTTGAAAAATTCCCGGGCCTTCAGCAGGTTTTCAGACAGGGACTGCTGGGTCTCGTTAAACATTTTCCGCCACACCACTCTTTGGTTTTTTATATCCACCAGGTGAAGGCTGAAAGCCACGGATGCCGGCTCTTCCACGCCGTAAGGCTTTCCCACGCGCTCGTCAAAACGCCACACATTGCCCACCAGCACGTAGTCAACATCAAGTTTTTTGCCAAGCGCCAGAGCGGCATCCAGCGGGGTTTTATCCGCTGCGGATGCAAAACGCCCGGCATTATAAGCATCCTTTACCACCCCGGCCTGAACCACCCGGTGCTCCAGCCGCCGGACCAGCTTTTGCCGGACCATCTCCGTCAAAACGCGGTCCGCATCCCCCTTTAGCTCATCCTGCTCGTAACACAGCCGGCCGAACGGGCAGGTCAGCGATCTGCCCGGATCCTGGGGCTCTCTTCCCTTAACAAACGGCATTACCGCCACCTCGGATTCTCCGGCCGCCTGCACCGGCACGGCAAGAAGAAACGATGCCGCCAGCAACCCGGCCAGCAGCAACCATCCCAGGCCTGCCATGTTCAAAAATCTCGCCTGCAAACGCGCGTGTGTCATCTCCACCTCCTTATGGTCTATACCTAAGATAAACACGGACTTGGCTGATGTCATGAAAAACAGGCCCCCGGGAACAGACACCCCCACATTACGCCCCGGTTTCAGCCTGCACGATCCTTTTTCTTTTTATTCTGTTATGCTTATTTTATAATCTGGAAAAACCCGACAAACCGCCAACAATCGGAGGACAACAAAAATGAATCAAAACCGCATCTGCAGCCTGCTCGGTATCCGCTATCCCATTATCCAGGCCCCCATGAACTGGGTCAGCGGCGCGGCCCTGGCCGCCGCGGTCTCAGCGGCCGGCGGGCTGGGCACCCTCGGCCCCAATTCCGGGGCGGACAGCATCGAGCCGGACCCGGACAAAACCGCAGAGCGCATGCGCGAGCAGATCCAAAAGGTCCGGTCCCGGACTGATAAGCCTTTTGCCGTCAACGTGGTGGTGGGATTCGGCGAGGACCTGAAGTATTCCCAGAAAATCGTGGAAGTGCTGACAGAAGAAAAGGTCCCGGTTGCCATTGTGTCAGTGGGCCGGCCAGACACCTACACCGAGACCCTGAAAAAAGCGGGCATCAAGGTGCTCCACGCCATCTCCACGGCCCGGCACGCCCAAAAAGCCCAGCAGGCCGGCGTGGACGGGGTGATCTGCGAAGGCTACGAGGCCGGGGGGCACAAGGGATTTACCGAGCTCACCACGTTCGTGCTCACCCCCATGGTGGCAGACGCCGTGGACATTCCCGTGGTCACCGGCGGCGGCATCGGCGATGCCCGGGGCGTGCTGGCTGCCCTGGCCCTCGGTGCAGACGGCATTTACATGGGCTCGCGCTTTATGGCCACACAGGAGTCTGAAAGCCACGAAAACGTCAAGCATGCGATTGTCACCGCAAAGGACGCCTGCACGATCTCGCTTGACAAACAGTTCATGATCGCCCGGGATCTGAACAACACGTTTGCCGAACAATTCCGGGAAATGCGCAAGTCCGGCGCCTCGCTCGAGGATCTCGGCAAATACCTGGACGAACACGGCCAGTACCACGCGCAGCACCTCGGCCGGGCGCAAGACGCGGAAATCTGCTGCGGCCAGGTTGCCGGGCTCATCAATGACACCCCCCCGGCCGGCGAGCTGCTGCGCGTGGTGATCGCAGACCTGGAAAACCGCTTTGCCGAACTCGAAAAACAGGTCCGGCAGTTTACCGGAAGCCCGTAAAAACCGGGACAGATCGATTTTTCACAATTAAAACAGCTCGTCGAAAAACACCTGCATGTGCTGCCAGGACCGCCTGTCTGCAGACTCGCTGTATGCAACCCCATTTATGTCAGCCGCGTCTGCACCCGGATTGGTGAAACTGTGCACGGCCCCGCCGTACATGACCATCTGCCAGTCAATGCCGGATTCTTCCATGGCCGAGATATATCCCGGAATGGCGGCCTTTTTGGTCATCGGGTCTGATGCACCGTGGCATATGAGAATTTTTGCCGTATCCCCGCCCGCGGCATCCTCCGGCGGCGCAATAAGAGAACCGTGAAAACTCACCACGCCCAGAACATCCGCCCCGGCATAGGCCAGCTGCTGCACCGTGGAGCCGCCGAAACAATAGCCCACAGCGGCAATGCGGCTTTTGTCCGTGCGCGGATCTTTGCGCAGCACTTCCAGCCCGGCAAGCGCCCGTTTCCGCCAGGATTCAATATTGCCGGTCACCTTCTTTGACCATTCAGAGGCCTCTTCCGGATGCGCCGTGACTTTGCCCTTGCCGTACATGTCCAGTGCAAAGGCGTTATACCCCAGGGCCGCGAGCTTTTCAGCCTGCTTTCTGGCAAAATCATTCAACCCCCACCATTCATGAACCACCAGCACCCCGGGACGCCTGCCCGCGACCGCATCATCCCAGGCCAGATAGCCTTCAAGCTGTTTTCCGCCGTGCTCATACGAAATTGTTTTGGTTACTACTCCGCCCAACACCGTTGACGGAATCCAAGCAAAAACCAAGACCAGGAAAATCATCTTCTTCATCCGCATCTTTTTCTCCTCGGCTTTGAATGTTTCCGGCCGCAACAAACAGCCGGCAGTTTATTTGTGAATAAATCGGGATACAGTTAAAAATAAACCCGACCCGGGAGAAAAGCCACGGGTCTTTCCTTTACAAACAATCAATTATCTGTAAAATTGGAAACTTCCGAAAACCTCTATTGACCGGAGCCTTATCCGGATGGAAAACCCCCGGGTCAAACAGCACTTCCAGAATCTCAAAGTGTGGAAATCCGGCGGCCGGAATACCCCGCACAAGCCCTTTTAATAAGGATTTTCAGGGTCAAAATACCCCTCCCGGCGAAAATGCAAAATTTCTGCTAATGGATTTATACAAGGTGCATGATTCGCATATTAAGAACAATTTGCCCGTCCCCTTCCCCCGCGCCTACTGGGTCATACCCGGGCTATTTCTGGCAGGGGAGTATCCCGGGGCCCCGGAGCCGGATGCGGCAAGACAGAAGCTCGGCGGGCTGATTGCTGCGGGGATCAGGCAGATTATTAATTTGATGGAGACTTATGAGACCGATCATGACGGCCTGCTGTTTGATTCCTATGAGGAAATGATAGCGGAGCTGGCCGGAGAAAAGGGCGTGGAAGTCGGGGTGCGGCGGTTTCCGATTGTTGACCGGCGGTATCCAACGCCGGGGGCAATGGCTGAAATCCTGGATTTTATTGATGAGAATATTGAAAACCGGATTCCGGTGTATGTGCACTGCTGGGGCGGCATCGGCAGGACGGGCAAGGTGGCGGGATGTTTTCTGATCCGGCACGGGCTGGCCAGCGGGGATAACGTGCTGGAGAAAATCGCCGGCCTGCGGAACCGGGATCCGGAAAGGCACCGGGTTTCACCGGAAACCCAGATTCAAAGGGAATTTCTCCGGCGGTGGCGGTCTTGTGGAGTTCACCGAATACCACCTGGTTTCGGCATAAACCAAAGGCTTTGATATGAATTGCCGCTATGAAGAATCACCGGCGCGGGCTCCGGCTGACTCCAGGATCTGCCGGATCCGCCCGCGCACGTCTTCGGAGATCTTTTCCGCCGGGCCCTTGTGCTGGTTGACAAGCCGCTGCGTGCGCTGAACGATGCGCTCCGGGATGTCATTGCCTGCGTGGGCGGCATAGTCGTCCTGGGATGCCTCGTCGGCAAAGGGCCGGGAAAAGCCGTACTCGGCCCTTTTCTGCTGTGTTTGCTCCACGTTTCGGTAGTCGCCGCCCGGGCCGGCGGCCTGGATCTCCTTTCTGGACAGGGTCTTTACATCAACCAGCACTCCCTTGGCGATGTACTGGCTCTCCGCGATAATCTCGTCTGCCAGCACCAGCTGGAAAACCGAACCGCACATCCCGGATTCCAGAAATCCGATGTCATGCACCAGGCTGGGGCCGCTTAACATGGCCGAATGAAGGGAAAGGGTTGCCTCCACTGCGGCCTGGGCGTCCATTGCCTTGGCATCGCTGCATCCGCCTGCGGAAAAAACCGGAAGGCCGAGGTATTCGCCCATCTCCGTAAGCCCGGCCTCCAGACTGGAAAGCTCGGGCGCACCATAGGCAAAAACCGCTTCGCGCATGTCCAGGATGGACTGGGTGCCGCCGATAATGATGGTGGCCCCGGGATTGACCGCCTGGGAGATGACCACGCCGATAAGCGATTCTGCCAGGGTCACGGCAATGTGGGCGGCATGGGTGGCCGGCACGGTTCCCCCGCCGCTGCTGGCAGGGGCGAAAATCTGCGGGATATTGTTTTCTGCGCAGTACATCACCTTATCAATGGCGTTAAAATCAGAGAGAAGCGGCGATATGGGCTCATTGTAAAACAGGTAGTTCGGCTTCCGGCCGAAGGCCTCGGGCCCGCCTGCCATGGCAATGCCGATGCGGTGGATATCCCGGCACTGCTGCCCGGATGCGGCCCAGGCAATGGGCGGCTTGGCGGAATTCTGGATCATCTCGGAAAACTCGTAAAGTCCTTCCAGGCCATTGGGCGCGTCATTGACCAGGCCCAGGGACATCACGAATCCGATCCCGGGCAGCACGTCGCACAGCCGGGCCACCATGGCCGCATCACTGCAGGTATATCGGCGGCGCTCAAGAGTAAACGGATCAATGAAACTAGGGCATGTTGGACCCGGGCCGAAGTAGGTATGCCCGTTTTCAATGCGCAGGGCCACATCCCCCTGCCAGTTGTAAATCGTGGAAACTGGGGGCAGGGAGCTCAATGACTTGTTGACCACGTGCGATGGCATATACACCCGCCGGCCGCGCACGTAGCAGCCGCTTTCAGCCAGCAGCCCGCAGGCCTGCTCGTGTTTGACATCCACGCCGGTATGCTGCAGGATCCGCAGAACCTCGTTGAATATCAGCCGCTTCTGGCCGTCTGAGAGAAACGAAAACCGGATGTGCTGGTTCTCGGTCAGATTAGTTCGGATGCTCATGAAGACCTCCCACTAAGCATTTCCTGCAGCCAGGGCGTGCAGATCGTTGACCACTTCCTCTTCCATGGGCGCCCGCTCGTGTTCGTCCAGGATTTTCAGGCGCTCTTCTGCGGCCCGGTCCTTCATGGTTTTTTTCCCGGCAGCCGTCCAGTTGTCATACGTGCTCCGGTTGCCCAGGATCGGCCGAAACCAGTTCTGCCAGTGCGCATAGGTATGATCCTGGCTCAGGTATTCACCCCCCGGCCCCACAGATTCGATCAGGTCAATGGCCAGGTATTCTTCGCCCGTGCTGATGCCCTTTCCGATATGCTTGATCATCTCGATGATCTCGTTGCACATGACCATGGCATCCAGGGAGGCCGTCTGCCCGCTGTTGATCAGCCCGGATCCGTAAATCATGTCTGCCCCGGATAAAAAGCCGTAAAACAAACCTGCAGTCAGATCCGATCCGGCATCCTGGCCAAGGCTACCGGCATCCGTGATACCCGCCGGGTACAGCATGCCCAGTCCCAGCCACTTGGATATATCCGTGTTGGCGGCCTCGCTCAGAGACATTTCCGGTGCGCCAAAGCAGCATCCCTGCCCCGAGGGGTGGGGCACGCTTGTCACCCCGCCCCGGATCAACGGCATCCCCGGTTTCTGCAGATAAGAAAGCACGGATACCAGCATGGTCTCGGCAAGGATCTGCACCAGCATCCCGGCAATGGTTGCGGGGGCTGTCACCCCGGAAATCACGCGGGATGCGCAGACACAGGGGATCTGCTTTTCCGCGCAGAACAAAAGCTTTTCCGCTGCCGTGGCAGACAGGGTCAGGGGGGAATCGATCTCCAGGTACTCGGCAAAAAGCGGGCCCAGGCGCAGTTCTTCCGCCCCGCCGCAGACCCGGGAACCCATCTGCCATAAACGGTGTAGTTCATCTGCATCCGCACTGCTCAGCAGCAGGGGCTTTTTCGTGCCCTGCAGCATGGCGATCACATGGGAAAGATCCCAGGACGGGGCATGCTCGGGTGATCGGTTCAAAGGCCCGGTGATAAAATCAAAATTTGGGAGGCCATCCACCAGCCGGGCTGTATTGTAGACCTGCTCATAAACGGACTGCCCGGCTGCGGGCTCATCGCCTGCGGGTGCCAGCGGATACACCGGGCCGGCGCCGAAGGAGAGTTCATCCTTCTGCAACCGGACGTACCACTTGCGGGTTCTGCCGATCAGGGCAATTTTTCCGGGATGTCCGCGCAGGGCGCGTTCCACGAGAACCGCGGGGATGCGCACCAGGTCGCCCTGGGTGACCAATGCCTGGCTGTTTTCAAATAACTCCAGGGCCTGCGGGCTTTTTACCCGGGCGCCTTCGCTTTCAATGACGCCGAGCGCATCAAAATAAATGCGCTCGATCTCGTCTTCGGACAATACCTGGAAATTCGGGGTGGTCTGGACGATTTCCTTGATTTTCATACAATCCTCCCGGAGTCTTATTGAAAATCATATCATCCTCCCTTGCGAAAATGAAAGAAGAAACTGCAGCGCCAGCTCCTGCTGTCGGCGCCACTGGGGGCAAAGCTGGTCATGGGCATTGACCCGGGCTTTCGAACCGGGTGCAAGGTGGTCTGCCTGGACCGGCAGGGGAAACTGCTGCACCATGACACGGTTTACCCGCACACCGGCAAGGGTCGGGGACAGCAGGATGCGGAAAAGCTCCGTTACCTGTGCGAAAAATACGGCATCCAGGCCGTGGCCGTGGGCAACGGCACGGCTGGCAGAGAGACCGAGGCCCTGGTGCGAAAAATCGATTTTGCCCGGCCCGTGTCCGTGGACATGGGGGTGCACCGGGACGGGCTGGTGCATATCAGCGAGATGGCGGATCGGTTCGTGAAAAACCCGGCGGACGTGGTGCGCGTGCAGCAGCCGGTCCATGTCACGGTAATCGGCGTGGACCTGGAAAGAAAGCGGATTTCGCTTTCCATGAAAAAAAACCGCTGATCCGCGCCAGGGCGCAAGCCACATCAGCAGATCAGCACCAGCCCGCAAATGCTGTCCATGCCGATGCTCCCTGAATCGGTTTCGTGGGTCACGCCCTTGCGCTCCCAGCCGGCGGCCGCGTATAGCTTTGCCACGTTCACGCCGAAGCCGGACATGGAGGGCCGGGCACGGTCCGGGTTCCGGCATTGCCCGTCTTTCTCAAGCGCGCGGCATTCCAGGTAGTCGGCGCAGAACACCTTTTTGCACGAGTTTCCGGCATAGGCCCGCGCACCGGAAAATCCCATGCGGATTGCCGCCTGCTCGATGCCGGCCGCGGTTTCGTGCAAAAGCTGGAACATCTCCAGGTTTTGCCCGGAATACAGGATTTCCGAGGGCACCTCGATTTTAAATACAACTGCCCGGGAAAATGTTTCAAGCAGATCTCTAAATGCCGACGGACCGGCCACGTGCGGCGGGCAGCTTTTGGACAGTCCGTAATTGATACACTTCGGGTTGCGGCATTTTTCCGCAAGACTTTCATCCACCACAATCTGATCCGTGGATAAGACCGCGGTATCCGTGGCTCCCAGATCATGGGCCGCCCGGATCATCCCGGTTGTTATTTCATCGGTTTCACACAGCACGGTTGTCTTCCTTTCCGTCTACTTTTGGAACCCGTATTTTTGCCTTTGGTATGATAAATGATTATTACCATAATACAAGCCAAATCAAAACGGGACTGCAGACAGGGGGGTGGTGCAATGCGCATGCATGACTTGAAATATTTTTTAAAGGACTCCATTCGCAAAAGCGTGGATTTTTCACGTACGGACCAGTCCCGGGGCGTACCGCCGCCGCCCATTGAAAAGCCCTGTCCCAAAGGAGTGCGCAGAATTGATCTTCCCGGAAGTCAGCATTGGCAGACCGTAAAATCGATTCCCCTGGCAGATGCCATTGCAAACCGGAAATCGCGCCGGACCGCAACCAGGGAAAGCCTTCCGCTTGCGGAGCTTTCCTTTCTGCTGTGGGCCACCCAGGGGGTGCGGAAAAAGGAGGGAATGTATCACGCCCTGCGCACTGTGCCCTCTGCCGGATGCCGCCACTCGTTTGAGACCTATATCGCGGCATTCCGGGTCGACGGCATGGAAAAAGGAATATACAGGTACCTGCCGCTGAGCCACCAGCTCGCGGAAGTCACTAAAGAGGAAAACCTGGAGCACCAGGTCACCCGGATGGCAATGGGCCAGTCCTTTGCCGGAAAAAGCGCGGCCACTTTCATATGGACAACCGTAACCGCGCGAATGGAATGGCGCTACGGCATAGCCGCCTACAAGGTCATCGCCATGGATGCCGGGCATGTCTGCCAGAACCTGTATTTGGCCTGCGAAGCCGTGGGCTGCGGGACATGTGCCATCGGCGCCTATGACCAGGAGTATGCGGACGCTGTGCTTGACGTGGACGGCGAGGACGAATTCACCGTATACATGGCACCGGTGAGCAAGCTGTAAAACAGGAAACGCAAAACCGCAGCAGGGCGGACACACAGATCCGCCCCGACAAAGCCTTGTCCCGGGCAATCCATCCCATTCATCCCTGTTCTGATCAGGCCGGGGCGAACTTCTCTCTGAGCTGCTTTTTGATAATTTTTCCGCTGGGGTTTCGCGGCATCTGATCGACCACGAACACCTTCTTGGGCACCTTGTATCCCGCCAGGTGCTCCTTGCAGAATGCAATCACCCCGTCTTCTGTCACCTCGTGGCCCTGGGCCGGCACAACCACGGCGGTGACGATCTCGGACCAGTATTCGTCGGGCAGCCCGATGACCGCGGCATCCATCACGCCGGGGCAGCTAAAGAGCATGACCTCGACCTCCTGGGAGGCCACGTTTTCCCCGCCGGTCTTGATCATATCCTTGACGCGGTCGACAAAGTAGACAAACCCCTCCTCGTCCATCCGGACCAGATCGCCGGTGTGATGCCAGCCGTTTCGAAAAGTCCGGGCGGTTTTTTCCGCGTCCTTGTAATAGCCGAGCATGACCGCGGGGCCCCTTGCCACCAGTTCGCCTTCCTGGCCCACGGGCACCTCGTTGTCGTTATGGTCCACAACCTTGACCTGCAGCGGCATGTGTGCCTTGCCGATGGAGGTAGGCTTGCGGTCAAAGTCCTCGGGCCGCAGGCTGGTGCCCAGCGGACTCATCTCGGTCTGGCCGTAATAATTCATGAAACCGACATGGGGCAGCATTTTCTGCCATTTCTCCAGCACCGAAGGTGCGGCCAGCGCCCCGAAGACTACGCACTGCTGAAGCGATGACAGATCGTAATTCTCAAATCCGGGCATCATGGGAAGACCTGCGTACAGGGCCGGCGGCCAGACCCAGTGCGTAATCTTCTCGTTCTGGGTCATTTCCAGGATTTCATTGGGATCCGGGGCGTACTCCACAGCCGTGGTGGCCCCTGCGGCCACGATGGCCGTAAACAGATACTTGGCAGCCACGTGGTAAAGCGGAATTCCGGTGATAATCCGGGCGTCCTCCCGGATTCCCAGGTCAAACAGGCTCGACAGAATGTCGATGTAATAGTTCAGATGGGAGTTTAACACCCCTTTGGGCGCGGCTTCGGTGCCCGATGTATAAAGCAGGGTGGCCGGGTCCTCGGGCGCGATTTCCACTTCGGGTTCATCTGCGGGCAGATCCCCGACAAACAACTCGTCAAAATCCTGCCAGCCCGACGGGCCGCCCCCGCCGGCAAGGTTGATATATGCGAAATGCTTCACACTTGTAAGCCGGTCCTGGACCGGGACCACGTTGTCCACCAGACTGTCTTCCACGAGGAACATCACCGGCTCGCTATGGTTGATAATAAATTCGATCTCCTCGGGCTTGAGCATGAAGTTCAGCGGCGTAACGATCGCCCCGAGCTTTAACAGCGCCCACCAGAAAATCACGAACTGGTGGCAGTTGTGCGACAGGATCGCCGCCCGGTCACCCTTTTTCACCCCGAGCTGTTGCAGGCTGTGGGCACACCGGTTGACCGTCTCGTTGAACTGCCGGTAGGTAAACGCTTTATCCCGGAATGAAAACGCCTTTTTATCCGGATTCCGGGCCGCGGTGCGCACCAGCATGTCCCCCACGCTTGCCCTTCGCACAACGTTTTTTTCAAAAGATGAAAGCGACGTCATAGACTCCTCCCCCCTTTTTGATATGGATGCATGGATGGTATCCGGCACGCAGGCGCCCTGCCTGCCCAAAGAAGCTGAACACGAGGCGTGAACATTGTTCTAACGCCAAAAATCATGTCATAAAACCGATCCAATGTCAATATGCATAACCATCCGGTAAACAGGCGGATCGCTTTTGTTTCTTTGTTTTTCCAACCATGTTCTGATAAATTTTCTGCATATATAAAAATCAATGCATTTGCATGATCTTGAGAAATACATACATTAAAGGAAACAATCACGGAGGCAAATCATGGGTATTGAATTCAAAAAGCAGGACAGGGTTGCCGCGTTTTTAAACCCGTTTCAGAACTTTGAACGCACCGAGACCAGATGCCAGATCCGCAGAGATCCGCTTACGGGCAGAAGCGGGCGGCTGGCCCATTTTATCGGCATCAAGCCGCCGGCGCCGGATTTTGAAAAAATTATTGAAGACTCGGGGAAAAACTGCCCGTTCTGCCCGGAAAACGTTTTTACCATGACCCCGAAGTTCGATCCGGACGAGATTCCTGAAGGCAGGCTGGAAAAGGGCGAATCCGTGCTTTTTCCCAATCTCTTGCCATATGACGCCCACAGCGCCCTGGCCGTGCTGTGCAGCCAGCATTACAAGCGCCTGAGCGAATTCACACCCGGAATTTTCACGGATGCATTTGCCAACTGCCGCAACTACCTGGACCGGGTCATCGCAGACAAGAATGAAACCTACGGGCTGGTGACCTGGAACTACATGCCTGCGGCCGGCTCCAGCCAGGTGCATCCCCACCTCCAGGTCTATGCAGGGCAAACCCCGGGCAACTTCCCGGAACGCCTGATTTCATCCGGGCAAGAATATTACCGGGAACACGGGCGTCCCTACTGGGAGGACTACCTGGCCGCAGAAACCCACAGCATGGAACGTTTTGTTACCTCGGGCGATCACACCACGTGGCTGACCGATTTTGTCTCGCTGAGTGCGCTGACAGATGTAATCGCGATATTTCCCGAGCGCCAGACCCTGTTTGACCTGGATGCGGCGGCAATGGAAGAAGCCGCCCGGATTCTGGACCAGGTGCTGAAATACCTGGATGAGCAGGGAGTATACAGCCTGAACATGGCCTGGCTGCCGGCATTGCAGGGACAGAACGAACACTGGCTGCAGCTCCGGATTTCGCCCCGGATGTATATGGCCCCGCACGTGTGGTGCACGGAAACCCCCTCGCTGGTATATCAGTACCAGGAATCCTTCATGATCTGGTCGCCCGAGGAGACGGCCGGCCAGCTCAGAGAATTTATCCGGCAGGCTTCGGGGTAAACCGGGAACCGGAGGAGTTGTATGCAGGAAAATCTGCCGAAAATGCCGCCCCAGGCCAAGTGCACCCGGTGCCGGGCAAGGGCGGCTGTGTCCCTGCCCTCGCACAATTCCCGGTTCTGCACAGCGTGCTTTCTGCATTTTTTTCGGACCGCGGTCACAAGGGGACTCAAAAAGGCCGGACCGGAAAAAGATACGCCCCTGATGGTGGCCGTATCCGGGGGCAAGGATTCCCTTACGGCCTGGGCGGTGCTCGACGATCTGGGATTTGAAACCCGGGGCCTGCATCTCAACCTCGGAGTGGAAGGGTATGCGGATGCATCCAGGCAGGCAGTCGCTGATTTTGCCAAATCCCGGGGCCTGCCGTGGGCCGAATATAGCCTCAAGCAGGAGTTCGGCTACAGCCTGCCCGAGATCTACGACATCCTGCACTACAAGATCTGCGCGGTCTGCGGCAAGCTCAAGCGGCATTTTTTAAACCGGCTCACCGCCAGGCAGGGCTATTCGTGCCTGGCCACCGGGCACAACCTGGATGACGAGGCCAGCCGGCTGCTGGGCAACCTGGTGGGCGACCGGCAGGAATTTGTCAAGCGGCAGTATTTCTATCTCCCATCGCCCCATCCGGAAATTCCGGCACGGTTTAAGCCCTTGTACCGACTGGAAATCAAGGAAATCCGCGAATACTGCCGAATGCAAGACATCCGCCCGGTGCAGGGCGGCTGCCCGTATGCAACCGGGGCCACCAGTCATTATTACCGGGAGGCGCTGGAACACCTGGAAGAAAAAATGCCCGGCACCAAGCGGGGCCTGCTCTTCAACTACCTGCGCAAGCCCAAGGAACTCGGTTTTTCGGGCGGGTTCACCCCCTGCCGGATCTGCGGCCAGCCATGCCCGGCAGAAACCTGCCCGGTCTGCGCTCTGAAAAAGCGGGTGCAGGATATGGCGGCCAGGCGCAGCGCACACGCCCAAAACTGCAACCCGGAACAGCCCGAATCAACACATACCGATTAAAGGAGAAATCCCATGAGTGAAAAAAATCATCTCTACCTGCTGTGGACCAACAGCGATCCGGTGACTGCCGAAAAAATGGTTTTCATGTACACCATCAACTCCATGAAACGCGGTTGGTGGGAAAACGTTACCCTGATTATCTGGGGGGCTACCGCCGCGCTGGTGCGCGACAACGAAGACATCCAGGAAAAAATCAAGGAGGCCCGGCAGGCCGGCGTGCATGTATCTGCCTGCAAGGCATGCGCTGACCAGCTCGGGGCTACTGAAACGCTTGAAGGCCTAAATGTCGAGGTCAAGTACTGGGGCCCGCCGCTGACCGAAATCCTGAAAAACAGCGAGGCCCTTCTGAC
>CAZTHW010000043.1:0-14155 GCA_964613595.1 uncultured Desulfobacteraceae bacterium
ATTTCACATAACGAAGTGGCACCTCAAGTCAAAATTCAATCTCTTGGCACGGTGAATTTCAATGCAGGTTAAAGTATTTGAAGCAGAAGATATGCGTTCGGCCCTGGAGAAGGTGAAAAAGGCCCTGGGTCCGGATGCGCTGATTTTGTCCACCCGCAGCGTGGCCAGGGGGCGGTTCGGTATCAGCGGCAAAGGCGGCATTGAGGTTACCGCGGCCGTGGATTCAGACCTGGAAAGCACAGGTACGGCGCAGAGCCCGGAAAAGAATTTTCAGGCGTATCTGAAAAATCAGCAAGCCGCACCGGCCGGCCGGGACGCCGAAGCCCCGGAAGATGCAAACCTGCTCGCGGAGATGCGGCAGATGCGGCGTTCTTTTCAGGATTTGGCCCGGGAATTTTCCCGGGTCAAGAACTACGGGGCGGCATACGGGTCAACGGGGATTTCCGCGGGCATCGGGCCGGAAAGCGGCCACGGCACCGACGGCGGGGCGGCCTGGCCGGATTTGTCAGAACTCGGCATCGGCGATAAGGCCCGCAGTTTGTTTTCGGGCATGATGGCCGGGCGGGAAGGCGGGCCGGTGGCGGAAGATCCGGAGCGGTTTCGGGATTGCCTGGAAAGTTTTATTGCCGATTCCGTGAAAATGGAAAACCCCTTGTCCGCCTGCGGCCGGGGCCAGAAGCGCATGGTTTTCCTCGGCCCGACCGGGGTGGGCAAAACCACCACCATTGCCAAGGTGGCGGCTAACTGCATGCTCAATTACGGCAAAAAGATCGCTCTTGCCACCATCGACAATTACCGTATTGCCGCAGTGGAGCAGCTAAAGATTTACGGGCAGATCATGGATGTGCCCGTTGAGGTGGCCCGTTTACCGGAGCAGCTGGAACAAATTTTTGCCCGGCATGCCGACAAGGACCTGATTCTTGTGGATACCGCCGGCAGAAGCCCGAAAGATGAAATCCGGCAGCAGGAGCTGGCGCTTTTTCTGGAGCCTTCCCTGCAGACTGAAAACCATCTGGTGCTCTCGGCAACGACCCGGGAGCGCGATTTGCATGCCGTGCTCGGCCGGTTTGAGGATTTTCCGCTTCACGGCCTGGTTATGACAAAACTCGATGAATGCGATGTGCTGGGGCAGATTCTGAATGTGGGGCTTCAGGCGGCCTGCCCTTTTAGTTTTCTGACAAACGGCCAGAAAGTCCCCGAGGATCTCCTTATGCCGGAGCCCCATGTACTGGCCAAAATGATCCTGAACCCAGACGAGGTAGTGTCAACATGGAATATCAAGGAAACGGAGACCAGGCCGGAACACTTCGTCAATTAAGCCAGGGGCGCGAAGCGGCAAACCGTGCAGAGGAAAAATGCCTGAAAACGGCCCGGGTGATATCCGTGACCAGCGGCAAGGGCGGTGTGGGCAAGACGGTCTGCGTGGCAAACATGGCGGTGATAATGGCCAGGCAGGGCTACCGTGTTCTGGTAATTGACGCGGACCTGGGGCTGGCCAATATCGACCTTTATTTCGGACTTAGCCCGCAGTTTAACCTGAATCATTTTTTCTCGGGACAGAAAAGCCTGGAAGAAATCCTTGTGCCGGCAGCAGAGGGAATTACGATACTGCCCGCGGGCTCAGGGGTCCAGAAATATACAAACCTTGATTCTGCAAACAAGTTAAGCCTCATGGAAGGACTCGATGCCCTTCACGGTCAGTTTGACGTGGTTTTGATCGACACCGAGGCGGGAATCTCGGAAAACGTGACCTATTTCAACGTTGCCGCCCAGGAGATCCTGGTGGTAACAACGCCCGAACCCACGGCCATCTCAGATGTTTATGCGCTGATGAAACTGCTTTCCACGCGCTATTACGAAAGACGGTTCAAGCTGATCGTCAACTGCGTGGCTTCTGAAAACGAGGCCCTGGATGTGTATCACAAGCTGACACTGGTCAGTACGCGTTTTATAGATATTTCCATTGATTTTTTGGGCGCGATTCCGCTTGACAAGCGGTTTACTGATTCCGTGCGCAGGCAGAAAGCTCTTGCGGAGCTTTATCCGGGCGCAAAGCCGAGCACGGCATTTGCCGAACTCGTGGCAAATATGGACTTGCAGAACGGAAAACAGACACCAAAAGGAGCGCAGCAGTTTTTCTGGAAGAGACTGCTGTCCTTTAATTAGCCCGGCAGGGGGGATGGTAAGAATATGTATAATGCAACTGCATATGATCAAAGAGACGAGCTGATCCGTGAGCATCTGGGATTCGTGGAGTTCGTGGTCTACCGGATGCGGCCCCAGATTCCGGCCTATGTTTCCATCGAGGAACTGAAAAGCGCTGCGATGCACGGCCTTATGGAGGCTGCCAGCAGGTTTGATCCGGGCAAGGGTGTGCTGTTTAAGACCTTTGCCGAAACCCGGATCCGCGGCGCCGTACGCGATGAGCTGCGGAAAATGGACTGGTTTTCCCGCTCCATGCGGGAAAAGCATAACCGGGTGCTCAGGGAAATCAAGCAGCTGGAGCAGAAAATCGGGCGGCTGCCTGCAGAAGAGGAGATAGCCGAAGCCATGGATATGAGCCTGGAAAAATACCAGCAGATGCTAAATGAAATCGGCCATCTCGGCATTGTCAGCCTCCACGAGGTGCTTGACGAGGCATCCGGCGGGGATACGTTTATGGATCAGCTGAAAGACCCGGGCGGGCAAAGTCCGGAAGATGCCGTGAGCCGGCAGGAGCAGGTCCGGGAGCTGGCCGGCGCACTGGACTGTCTTTCGGAAAAGGAACGGCTGGTTGTGACGCTGTTTTATTACGAGGAATTTACCCAGAAGGAAATCGCTGGGGTACTGGAGCTTTCCGAGGGCAGGATCTCCCAGCTCCACAGCCAGGCCCTGATCAAGTTGAAGTCCGCGCTGGGCAAGTAGGGCAGGGTTGTCGGTTTACGGTTGTCGGAATCAACTTTTTGGGAATCCATAATCGGTTCATGGCGGAGGAAACCGTAAACCGTAATCCGCGAAAGGATGGTAGTATAATGACACTCATAGCGTTTTTATCTCTGGCCGGTTTGATCTGCGTATCCGCGGCAGTGCTTGTCACGGTTTGGTTTTTGCGTAGCCGGAGGCAAATCGCCCGGCTCCGGGAGGAACTCGGCGAATTGTCCCGAAGGCTGTACCAGATGGAAGCCCGGGGGCAAAGCGGGGATGGACGCCCGGGACGTCGTTTTACTGAAAAACAACTGGCCGCGCGATTTGAGAACGTGAGCTGCGGCAGCTTCGGTGTTTCCGAAAAGTACCGGCACGTGGGCCGGCTGGCGCGTTCGGGCCTGGGGGTGGCGGATATCGCGGAAATCCTTGAGGTATCGTGCAACGAGGCAGAGCAGATGCTGGAACTGGCCGGGTCCCGCAGGCAGACGGCATGAGCCGGGTCTGCGGCTTTTTGGCGATGTCTAAAGTTTTATCAAACCATGCCGATAAGAAAAACCAGAAAGTTTCAAAAACAGGCATGAACCACGAAGCGCACGAAGGACACGAAGATGGGCACATTATTTTTCAATAACAGGCATTTTTTCGTGTTCTTCGTGTTCTCCGTGGTTCCCTTTGGTTTTTTCAATTCGCAGCAGGCGATACAGGAGAGATGAGAAAATGGGATCGGGGATTTACAGTGCTTTATCCGGCGGGCTGGCCCAGATGCGCAAAATGGAAGTGGAGGTCAACAACCTGGCCAATGCCGGCAACATTGGTTTTAAGGGGAGCAATCTCTCCTTTGAGTCCCTGATTGACGCCAATCTGCAGAATACCCGGGGCGGGGGCAAGAATTTCTGCCGCACGGCCGGCCAGTTCATTGATTTTTCCCAGGGCAGCATCAAGCAGACCGGCAGGTCCCTGGATCTTGCGATTCAGGGCGACGGGTTTTTCAAGGTGGCCGGCGAAGACGGGTTTTTCTACACCCGGCAGGGCAATTTCCGGCTCGACAACCAGGGCAACCTTGTGACAGCCGACGGCGGCATGCAGGTGGTGGGCGAAAACGGGCCGATCAATCTGCCGCATACGGACGTCTACATTGATTCGCAGGGACGGATTACCACAGACGACGGGGAAGTGGGAAAAATCGACCTGTACACCACCGGTGAAAAACAGGACCTGGCCCAAATGCCAAACGGGCTTTTTGACCTGCAGGAAGCCGGTGCCGAGATGCCGGCAGATGGCTCGGAGCTGGTGCAGGGCGGCCTGGAACAGTCCAATGTCAGTGCCCTGAAGCTGGCCACCGAGCTTATTGAAACCAAAAGAGCCTATGCGGCGTACATGAAAACCATGAAAACCTATAGCGATCTCGGGGAAAAAGCGGTCAGTATCGGGCAGATAGGGTAACGGTGGTCGGTGGTCGGTGGTCGGTAGTCGGTAGTCGGTAGTCGGTAGTCAGTGGTCGGTAGTCGGTGGTCGGTGGCAGGAAAAATACATTTTTGTTTGGAACCTAAATTGAGCGATTTTCAAGTTTTCCGCAGATACAAGGAAGATGCAGACGAGCTATAGTGGACTATGCGAGAGTGCATCTGACGCAGTAGATGCGGCAAAATTGGAAACGCTCAATTTAGGTGGAACATAAAATACAGAGGATGGGGATATGATTACAGCACTATATTCGGCAGCAACCGGCATGGAAGCCCAGGAAACCAACATCAACGTGATTGCCAACAACCTGGCCAATGTCAACACTACGGGATTCAAGCGCAGCCGGGCCAATTTCCAGGACCTGCTGTATCACAATGAAAGGGCCGTGGGCAGTTCGGCTTCGGCAGACACCCAGGTGCCCACGGGTATCCAGGTCGGGCTCGGCACCCGTACGGCCTCGGTGGAAAAGGTTTACACCTCCGGGGATCTGGAGCAGACCGGCAGCGACCTGGACCTGGCCATCAAGGGCGACGGATTTTTCCAGGTGGAGATGCCGGACGGAGAGACCGCGTATACCCGGGATGGCAGCCTGAAAAAGGACAGCGAGGGACGCCTGGTTACCGCGGACGGCAATCCGGTGGTTCCGGAAATCGTTATCCCGGAAAACGCCACCAAGGTTGCCGTGGGAAATGACGGCATGGTTACAGCCTATCTGGATGCCGAATCCCAGGGCACGGAAATCGGTGAATTGGAACTGGCGCGCTTCGGCAATCCCTCGGGTTTAAAAAGCATCGGCGGCAATCTGCAACTGGAATCGGCCGCCTCCGGAAGCCCCATCCTGGGGGCCGCAGGTACGGACGGATTCGGTTCCATTGCCCAGGGGTTTCTGGAAAACTCCAATGTAAGCATCATGCAGGAGATGATTAACCTGATTTCCGGGCAGCGTGCCTATGAGATCAACTCCAAGGCTGTCAAGGCAGCAGACGAGATCCTGCAGCAGACAACACAGTTGGCATAATGATGAAACGATTCGCTTTTTGCATATTTCTGGTTTTCTTGCTTCCCCCGCTGGTTTTCGGGCTCGAGGTCCGGTTCCGGGAATCAGCCGTGGCCCGGGCCCCCATGCTGACCCTGGGTGACGTGGCAGAATTTCGCTCCTCTTCCGGAGCGGAGAAAATCGGGGAGACGGCGCTTTTTCCGGCACCCGGCCCCGGAGAGCGCACTTGTTATAAAAGCGGCACGCTTAAGGCCTATATCCGCAGGGCTGTTGGCCCCGAACGAGAGATCGAATGGACCGGCGCAAAGAGCGTATGCGTGCGAAAGGCGGGCACCCTGGTGACCCCGGAAAAAATGGCGGCCCTGGTCAATGACCGGCTGCGATCGGAGCTGGCCCACATATCCGCGCAAAAGGTGAGTTTTGAGTTCAGGAACCAGCCGGCTGCGGTCAGTCTGCCGCCAGGGGAGGTGTCCTGCGAGGTTTTGTTTTCAGATCCGGATATCCTTGACAGCCGAAAGGCCACGGTGATTATCCGGGTCGACGGACAGGTTGCAGAAAATGTGAGCATTCCCGGAGAGGTTCGGGCGTTTCTGCCTGTGGTGGCTGCAGCGAAAAAACTGAACCGGGGCCGTGTGCTGACCCGCGCAGATTTGGTGACCCGGTCGAAAAACATTGCCGGGTTCAGCCAACCCTGCCTGGATCCGGATGAAGTCACGGGCCAGCGGCTGAGGCGCTCGGTTTCCATGGGCCGGGTGCTGTGCAAGCGGGATCTGGAAAGGCCCGTTCTGGTGGAGCGCCGGCAGATGGTGACCATGGTGGTACAAAAAGGGGCTCTTCGCGTTCAGGCCCGGGGAATGGCCACTGCAGACGGGAAAAAAGGCGATATCGTCCGGGTGAAAAACATGCGCTCCCAAAAGACCGTCCACGGCAAAGTCGTCGGTGACGGATTGGTTGAGGTGGGCTTTTAAATGAAAAGACATTTTTTCTGGATCCTGGTTTTCAGCCTCACGGTTTTCGGCTGCGCTGCGCATCAAAAACCGGAGCCCCCCGGTCAGAACGCCCAGATAGGCGGCAGTGCACCCGGTGCCAGCCCTGGCAGGACCTCACCGTCTGCCAGCGAAACCGGGTCTTTGTGGCAGCAGGGAAGCTCCTCGTTGTATGCGGCCAATAAGGCCAGACAGGTGGGGGATATTCTAACAGTGGCCATATACGAGCAGGCCAGTGCTGAAAAGGAGGCAGAAACCGCAACGGGAAGGTCTGCATCCATTTCTGCGGGCATTCCTAAACTCTTCGGGTATGAAGCCCGGCTTGCGGAAAAATATGCCAACCTGGATCCCGCCAGCCTGCTTTCGGCCAGCAGTGAAAATTCGTTTCAGGGCTCCGGTAGCACCTCCCGGGAGGAAAGCCTCACTGCTACGCTGACCACCCGGGTAGTTGGAATCGAGGAAGGGGGCAACCTGAAAATCCGGGGCAGCAAGACCGTCCAGGTCAACCATGAAGATCAGATCATCCGTCTTACCGGGATAGTGCGGCCCTCTGATATTACCGAGCGTAACGTAATTAATTCCAAATATATTCTGGATGCCCGAATCGAGTACACCGGCAAGGGCGTGATCAGCGATAAGCAGCGGCCGGGATGGCTGGCGCGGGTCTTTGACATTGTCTGGCCGTTTTAGCGGGAGTGGCAGATGAGAAAAATTGGTTTATTTTTTGTTTTGTTTTCCTTTGCCTGGATGGTTTGTGCAGGCACGGTTTGTGCCGCCCGTATCAAGGATCTGGCTGACTTAAAAGGCGTGCGCGACAACCAGCTGCTCGGCTACGGCCTGGTGGTGGGATTAAACGACACCGGCGACGACTCGGGCAACGGGATCACAATGCAGACGGTGGCCAACATGATGGAGAACATGGGCATGACCCTGGACCGCGATGCCATTGACGTGGGCAACGTGGCCGCAGTGATGGTTACTGCCGACCTGCCCCCGTTTGCAAAGGTCGGCACGGAAATCGACGTTACCGTATCCTCCCTGGGGGATGCAGAAAGCCTTTCCGGCGGAACATTGCTTCGCACCCCTCTGGCGGGACCGGATGAGAACGTGTATGCCGTTGCCCAGGGCCCGGTGGTGGTCGGCGGTGTATCCCTGGGCGGGCGGGCCGCAGAGGTGGAGAAAAATCACCCCACCGTGGGCCGGATTCCAGACGGCGCGTTGGTGGAACGGGAGGTGGGCTTTGCCCTGCCCGGCAGCGGTCCCTACGTGTTTCATCTGCGCGATGCCGATTTTACCACCATTTCCCGCATGGTAAGCGTGGTGAATGCCGAGTTCGAAGAAGAGATCGCCCGGGCCGAGGACAGCAAGAGCATCTCGGTTCGGCTGCCGGATGAATATAAATCCGAGTCCGTCCGGTTTCTTTCCAGGCTGGAAAACCTGCGGTTGGAGCCCGGCGGCAAGGCTCGCATCGTGGTAAATGAGCGCACCGGAACCATTGTCATGGGAGCTCACGTGCGCATGTCCACGGTGGCCGTGGCCCACGGCAATATCAAGCTGACCGTAAAGGAATCGGCAGGAGTCTCCCAGCCGGCGCCGTTTTCCGAAGAAGGCGCAACCGTGGTGGTGCCGGATACGAAAGTTTCCGTTGAAGAAGAAGATGCCCGCTTTATGGTGATGGAGGAGGGCGTCAGCGTGGGGGATGTGGCATCGGCATTAAACGCCATCGGCGTGACCCCGCGCGACGTGATCGCAATTTTTCAGGCAATCAAGGCCGCCGGCGCCCTGCAGGCCGAACTGGTGGTCATGTAGTGTGCCCTTCGTGATTCAATTAACCGGGAAAAATGAAACAGGATTGCATTCATGGAAAACATGGCATTTGATCCGCGTATGGCGCTTTGCCGGTCTCAGGCCGGGCAGGGTGCCGGCGGAAACCGAAAGGACCCGGAGGCGCTCCGGCAGGTTTGTCAGGATTTTGAGGCGGTTTTTATCAATACGCTGTTTCAGCAGATGCGCAAGACCATCCCGGATTCGGGATATCTGGAACATGGCATGGGCATGGAAATGTTTGACGATGTCATGGACATGGAGGTGGCCCGGGATATGGCCAGAAACGGGGGGTTCGGCCTGGGACGGCTGCTATATGAGCAGTTGGCAGGATAAAAATCGGATTTATGCCTAAAGGATTTCAATCCCTCAGCCGATATAAAGATAAAAAAGATGTAATCGTTTATGGTTTACAGTTATCGGTTTACGGTTGCAAAGATAAGATAAAGGTGTTTGTTTGTATTTTACAGTAAACTGTAAACCGACAACCGGCAACCGTAAACCTACAACCGCGAGAGGCAATAGGGATAGACAATGAAAATACACCCGGCGCAAAGCATGATAAAGCTTGAGGGCATTCAGAAGAAGCAGAATGCGGATGCCGCCGAGAAGACGGGCCAGGCCAGGGAAGGCGACAAGGTGGTTTTTTCAAAGGAACTACGACAGGTCCAGGACAAGCAAAACGATCCCGCCGTGGACGCACAGCGGCAGGCCCGGCTTCAGTCGGTAAAGGAACAGATTGCAGAGGGTTCCTATTCGCCGGATGCCTTCAAGGTGGCCGAAAGCCTGCTCAAGTACATCACGGAAAGCGGTCACAATGGATAGGGCGAACCTGGTTGTGGAGTTAAAAGAGCTTCGGGACCTGATTCTCGAAGAGCGCCGGGCCGCCAGGGATCTGGCAGTAGAAGATATGCTTGTGCTCACCGAACAAAAAGAACAAGTGCTCAAGCAGATTCTTCCGCTGGTGGATACGGTCGAGGCCCTGACTCCGGAGGAAAGGGAAATGGCCGAGGCGGTTTATTCGGAAAACCTGCGCAACGCCTATTTCTTCTGGTCCGCCCTGAGCTGGGTGCGCGAATCCGTAGGTTTTATCGGAGACCAGATCTCCTGCCGCTCTTACGGGGAAAGCGGTGCCATGTCAAAATTCCGCCAATCCGGGGCGCTGCTTTCGGGAAGGGTGTAGCATGTCACTGACAACCGCACTCAACTCCGGCCTCAAAGGAATCCTGGCCCACCAGAGGCAGGTTGAGGTCACGGGCAACAACATCGCCAATGTCAACACGCCCGGTTATTCACGGCAGACCCTTACGATTTCCCCGAGTGCTACGGTCAACATCGACGGACTGCTGCTGGGCCAGGGCGTGGATGTTGAATCCGTCAACCGCGAGTATGACAAGTTCGTTTCCGGCCAACTGGTGGGGCAAAACAGCACGCTGGGCCAGGAGAGCGCCAAGAGCGCCCCGCTTGCCGAGCTGGAGCGGGTGCTGGGCATCGGGGAAGACTCGCTTGCAGGTCAGATCGAGTCGTTTTTCGGGGCCTGGCATGATTTGTCCGGAAATCCCAGCGGTTCCGTGGAGCGCGGGCAGGTGATCTACAAGGGCGAAAACCTGCTGGAGTCCTTTTCTCAGGTCAAGTCCGATATGGTCCGGGTGGGCCAGAACATCAATGACAAGCTCAATGCGGAAGTCGGAAGCATCAATCTAAAGCTGCAGGAAGTCGCGGACCTAAACGCCGCCATCAAGGAAAAAGAAACCCTCGGCCATGTCGCCAATACTGAAAAGGACAGGCGGGATTTGCTGGTCAAGGAACTTTCCGGAATCCTGGGGGTTCAGACATTTAATACCGGCAGCGGTCAGATCGGGCTTCATCTGCCCGGAGGCATTCCCCTTGTGCAGGGGGACCGCGCCCTTGATTTTGAGGCGTTCTACCAGGGCGGGGATCTGCAGTTCGAGGTCCGCGCGGGAGACGTGGAACTAAGCGCCAAAAGGACGAATTTCGGCGGAAAGTTCCGCGGCCTTCTTGATATGCGCGACGATTTCATACCCGGACTTCAGCAGGAAATCCAGCAGCTGGAACACCGGGTCGTCACCGAAGTCAATGCACAGCACGCGGCCGGATACGGCCTGGACGGAGAAACCGGGCGTACCTTTTTTTCTCAGACCACCGGATTGCAGAGCGAGACCGGGTTTGCCAATACAACGGATCATAATTTCGGCACCGGCACCATTGACGTCAACGGCACATCGGTTAACATTGATGCGACCAACAATTCCCTTTCAGGCATCCGGGGTGCCATCAATAACGCGGATACCGGGGTCGTGGCCGCCGTGGTAAACAACGGCGGTGCGTATCACCTGAATCTGACACCCGAAACCCCCGGGGGCGCAGTTAACTTTACTTCCAATCTAAGCGGCGGGTCCTGGACGTTTTCAAACCAGGACGCCGACGCTGAGTTGTTTGACGCGGTCGGCAGCGAAGATATCCATGTGCAGATCAGCGACCCCCGGCAGGTGGCTGCCGCCGGGGCGACCGCCGGCGAACCCGGTGACAATGAAAATGCCCTGGCAGTTTACGCGCTGGCCGATTCCAGGGATAACCCAGACGGGCAAACCTACGTGGAAAACTACGGCCGGATCGCCGCCACCGTGGGCACCGAGGCCAAAAGAAACACAATGGCCAGGCAGGGAGCTTCTGACACGATGAATCAGCTGGAAAACCTGCGCGAATCAATCGTAGGGGTTTCCATTGAACAGGAAATGATGAACCTGACAAGGTTTCAAAAGGGTTTTGAGGCCTCCTCGCGCTACGTGCAGACAATAGACGAGATGATGGGTACAATCATCGGGATGAAGAGGTAGCAGATGAAAGCCACGCTGGGAATGAATTACCGCATGCTTTCGGCCAATCTCGAGGACATGTCCAGCCGCTTGTACGAGCTGCGGCAGGAGGCTGCCTCGGGCAAGAAACTCAACCGTCCTTCGGATGATCCCGCAGCCATCCGGCCGGTGCTCAACTATCGGGCCCGGATCCAGTCCTCGGAGCGGTACCTGAACCACATCAATACCGCCGGAGGAGAGATGCAGGTGCTGGATTCCAATCTCGACCAGATAGAAAATGTTCTTGTAGCGGCCAAGGAGACTGCCATTGCCGCGCGCAACGGCGCTGTTAATGATTCTGACCGGCAGACCTATGCAGACAGGATTTCCCAGCTTTTCGACGAGATGCTTCAGGCCGCCAATACCCAGATCAACGGTAAATCCGTTTTTGCCGGCTACCGCGAAGATACCCGGGCATTTGTAAAAAATCCAGCTTATGATCCGGTTGCTTATGATACGGCCGATGTATCCACCTGGGCGGTGCAGTACCAGGGCGATGCAAACGCGAAAAGCGTGGAAATAGCCCCGGAAAAGCGGGTTCAAACGGGTCTGACCGGCAACGAACTGTTTCTGGGGGATGCGGACAATGACGGGTCGGTGGATGCCGGGGGAACGGATCTGTTTTCAGCCCTGAAAAATCTCGAGCATGCCATCAGGTCAAATGACGGAGCGGGCATTGATACGGGTCTGGAGCAGCTGGAACAGGGCGCGGACCAGGTCCGCCGGCTCCGCGGCCGGATGGGCAACAATGCCTGGAGAATTGAGCGGGCCGGAGAGCAAATGTCGGAGGCTTCCATTGAATTCAAGGAAATCATCTCTGGCTACGAGGACGCGGATGTACTGAAGGTATTTTCCCGGCTGGCGCAGCACGAGACCGCATTTAAGGCCGCCCTGAACGTGACTACGCGGATTTCAAAGCTGTCCATTCTGGACTACATGTAACCTTCGGGGCGCGGACATCATTTACGATCAGCACGGAATATATAACACCCCGTCCCTTCAGGCGGGCGTCTGTTTATCGTTGACATATCAGCATCTTCGTGTGACATATTAAGCTTGTAATGTTGCAATGAAAGGACTGATCCGCGGGCGGATCCCGCATCCGCCCCCAACGATAAACAGGCGTATGCCAGGGAGGGCGGATGCTGGTACTAACCAGAAAAGTCGGCGAGGGCATCCTGATCGGCGAGGATGTCAAAATCATGATCCTGGAAAACCAGGACGGCAAGATTCGCATCGGGATTGAAGCCCCGAAGGATCAGAAAATTTATCGCCAGGAGGTCTACGAGCGCATATGCCGGGAAAACAGGGAAGCCAGCCAGTGGGATACAGCCAGGCTCGATGTTCTGGATTCAATTCTGACCCGAAAGCAGGGGGGCCAATGAAAACCCTCCAGACACGTTTCGGTGAAATCAGCTACGACCCGGAAAAGGTTATCCGTTTTCCGGAAGGACTGGTTGGTTTTGAGCATCTCCGGGATTTTGTGGTAATGCCCAACAAGCGCGCCGATGATCCGCTGGTCTGTTTTCAGAGCGTGGAGGAGCCGCATCTGGCGTTTCTGCTCATCAATCCTGGCATTTTATTTTCCGATTACCAGGTCGAGCCCGGCGCGGAAGTGTTTGAAAAACTGGAAATCACCAGCCAGGACCCTTATTTTATTCTCACCATGATCACCTTTCACCAGGATGACACCGTTACCCTGAATCTGCTGGCCCCGGTTGTTTATACCCCGAAAACCGACCGGGCCGTACAGATCATCCTCGAGTCAAGCGGATACGAGGCCAAAACCCCCCTGCCGCAGAAAAAGTAACCCTGCTTTTACCAGGAAGGCTCAATTACCTGTTTAAATACCTTGTCTGCCTCGCTTCGTCCCTGCCCAAGCTTGACATTTAAATCATAATAGACCTGTACCGGGCAGACCACGTGCATGGGCACACGGATTTCTGCCTCAATTGTTTTTACGGTTTTCTCCGAGGGACGGCTGTAGCGCAGCCTGGAGGCCGGCGGCACCGGCCGCGCACCGTAAAAAACCCCCGGATCCGCCGGCCGGATCAGTGTCACATTTGCATGATCCGGATCGCTTTTCTCAAGTCCCGCAATTTTTTCGGACAACTCAAAATCCCCGTCAATATAGGCCTGAATGCCGCGGTAGTAGTCGATGCCCGAAGCCATGTGAACCGCGCCGGTAAGGCCGGTAAACGCGCATTCCAGACCGTTTTGCCTGCAGTAGTTTATGATGCTGTTTTCCGCCTCCAGAAAATCCATGGATGTGGCGTAGTAAAACACCTGGTCCCCGGGGGCGGCATCCGCGGAGATCCAGTGCGCCATCAGGGCATCCGCCCGGGTAAGCACGATTTTCTGACGGCGGTCATCAATCCATTCGCGGTCCTTTAGGATCTTTTTCACGTTGGACACAAGGCCCAGGCTCACGCCGGCCTCCCCGGCCAGTTCACGGGTCTGCCAGTGGCGGCGCGGGTTATCTAACAGCACACGCAGGATGCGGGCGGATTTGGGACGTACAAGGGATTTCAGGCGTCTTTTGTTCTTATACGGGTTGGGGTGCCCACGGGTGTTTATAAACAGGGTATCCAGGACAATTCTGCAGTTGCCGGCAAGATCCATGTACCCGATATTTTTTTCCCGGCACAGGCCCGCGGCTTCTTCGGAGATATAGGGCGCCACGAAGACCGGCGCCGCATGAGACCAGTGCTGCATATGCACCAGCAGGCTGTTTGCCGCCTCCCGCGCCAGCCTGGGCTCTCCGCTGGTTCTGGCCTCCACCAGCAGCACCCGGTTCGAAAAAGAGCCTGAAAGCTCCATGACAAAGTCCGGCGCGTTAGCTCCCCGGGTTTCCCTGCCAAATGTCCAGTCCCGGAAAATGCCTGTTTCTGCCACAAGTGCCGTCAGCTTTTCCCGCGCGGCTGTCAGTACTTCCTGTTTGCTCAGTGACTTAGCCATTGTTTATCAAACCAGAGGCCTGCAACAATTATTTTTGCTGCAGAAACGGTGATTTTTGATGGTTTCGTAAAAAGCAGTTTATCCCGCCGGGGCGGTATTTTTGCAACAAAGGAAATCCGTAAGCATCTTGGCTGATCGGCGGTGCG
>CAZTHW010000044.1:0-14132 GCA_964613595.1 uncultured Desulfobacteraceae bacterium
GAATTTTTTCATAAAGCCCCGATGTCCAGCTGCTGGACATCGGGGCTTTTTTGTGCAATCATCGGGGGAAAATCCGAAATCCGAATATCGAAACCTGTAATCTTTGGCGGAAATCGAAGGCTGTGGATAAAAAGCGCAAAGAAGGAGGGTCGTGATTCCACTTGGCATCCCTGAGAGATACATATGGGTTTTAAAAGCCTGAAGACCGGTATTGCCATTAATCTGGCGTTTTTTCTGTTTCTGGCCGTTTTTTTGACAGACCTGGTTGTTTTGCAGATCATGGAGCACCGCTTGATTGACAGCCGGCTTGATTCTGCAAGACAATGGATATCAAATGTCGCCCCCGGCGATATGTCGACAGGTTCGGACGTGCAGGCCCCGGATTTGTCTGTTCAGACCAGCGATATCATTTCCGGGGCAATGATCAGCCGGAAAGGAAAAGCGCCCGGCCTTGTGGGCGAGCTGCCTGAATCCCTGGCCGGAGAAATCCGGGATCTGCACGGGCGCACGGTTGCTACGGGCAACGCCCGGACCCGGGCGACCGGAAAGGTCTGGGGCGTATTCCGGCCGCAGAGCCGGTACACGGTGATATCCGAGCCGATCCCGGACGGCCTCGGGGTTGTGACCGCAGTGGTGCCGCTTTCCCCGGTATATCGAATGATGCGCCAGACACAGCATTTGGCGGTCTTCTATCTCGGCATCAACCTGTTCGTTTTGCTGCTGCTTGCCGGATGGCGGCTTTCCCGGATGATCACCCGGCCGATCCAGCGGCTGATCCGCATCACGGATGAATACGAGGCTTCATCAGATTTCGAATTTTTCCCGGAAAAGCAGAAAAACGAATTCAGCCGGCTTTCCGGGGCGTTAAATCAGATGGTCCGCCGCATTGAAGCCGACCGCGATCGGCTCCAGGCATCGCTGGAATCGCTGAAACAATCCAATCGGCAGCTAATGGAGGCCCAGGATGAAATCGTGCGCGCTGAAAAATTGGCGTCCGTTGGCCGCCTTTCCGCCGGCATTGCCCATGAGATCGGAAATCCCATCGGGATTGTGCTGGGATATCTCGGGCTGCTGAAATCCCGGTCCATTGCACCTGATGACGGGCTCGGCCAGGATTACATCCAGCGGGCCGAAGGCGAGATCCAGCGGGTAAACACCATCATCGGCCAGCTCCTGGATTTTTCCAGAAACCGGCCGTCAAACGATTCGGTATTATCTCTGCATGAACTGGTTTATGAGGCCGGGGAAATGCTTTCTCAGCAACCCCTGTTTTCCGATATCACTCTGAAATATGAAATGGAGGCGGAAAACGACCGCGTGCATGCGGATGCCGACCAACTCCACCAAGTCATGGTTAACCTGATGATCAATGCGGCGGATTCCATCAAGCAGGCCGAACGCGGCGAGTCTGGCCGGATCCGGCTGGCCACGCGATCCCTGGACAGGCAGCAGAGCAAGTTGGCAGTGGATTCGGAATTCGGGGCAATCGAGCTCAAGGTCATTGACAATGGCACCGGCATCGAGGAACAGTACCTGGATAAGATTTTCGATCCGTTTTTCACCACCAAGGAAACCGGCAAGGGAACCGGGCTGGGGCTTTCTGTGAGCTACATGATGATCCAGCAGATGGGCGGCAGCATTGATGCCCTGCCTGCTGAAAACGGGGGCACGGAAATCGTCATTCAACTGCCGCTTTATTCGGCAACGCAAGAAGCCTCGGCTGCCGGAAACCGCGCCAATACGTATCAGTACGGAAACGTTTCATGACACAAGATCCTTCCAACCATAGCGGCAGGCAAATTCTGGTCGTTGATGACGAGGCCAACATGCGCCACATGCTGAGCGCTTTGCTGAGCGATGCCGGATACGGGGTGGATACGGCCCAGGACGGCGCAGCCGCCCTGGAAAAGGTAAATGATCGGCATTATCACTATATCTTTTGTGATATCAAGATGCCGAATATGGATGGCATGGAATTTCTTGAATCTGCAGCCCGGCATTTAAGTGCCACCCACGTGATCATGATGTCGGCTTACGGCACCATTGATACCGCAATTGAGGCCATGAAAAAGGGGGCCTATGATTATATATCCAAGCCGTTTAAGTCCGACGAGGTGCTTTTGGCCCTCAAAAAGGCCGAAGAGCGCGAAACCCTGAAAAATGAAAACCAGGAGTTAAAAAGCCGGCTTGCGCACATTGAGCAGACAAACCGGTTCGGCAGTATGATTGCCGAGAGCCGGAGCATGCAGGAGGTTTTCCGGCTTGCAGCCAAGGTGGCGCAATACGATACCACGGTGCTGATTGCCGGCCAAAGCGGCACGGGCAAGGAGTTGATCGCCCGCGGCATTCACTTTGCCAGCAAACGCGCGGACAATCCCTTGATCCCTGTCAATTGCGGCTCCATTCCGGAAAACCTGCTCGAAAGTGAACTCTTCGGCTACAAAAAAGGGGCGTTTACAGGAGCGGACCGGGATTACGGCGGGCTTTTTGCGGCGGCATCCGGCGGCACCATGTTTCTCGACGAAATCGGGGATCTGCCGTTGTCCCTGCAGGTAAAGCTGCTGCGCGTGCTGCAGGACAGTGAGATTCGGCCTGTGGGCGCGTCAGCTTCGAAAAAGGTCGATGTCAGAATAATCACGGCCACCTCCAAGGATCTGGCCGACCAGGTTCAGCAGGGAGCTTTCCGGGAGGACCTGTTTTACCGGCTCAACGTGATGCCCATTCACCTGCCGCCCCTTGTGGAAAGAACCGATGATATTCCCCTGCTTTGCCGGTTTTTTATCGAGCGCTACAGCACGAAGTTTGAAAAACAGATTACCGGCATCTCTTCAGAGGCCATGTCTCTGCTGCTGGAGCATTCCTGGCCCGGAAACGTCCGGGAACTGGAGAATTTAATCGAGCGGGCGGTGGTGCTGGCAGAAGACGATGTGCTTGGTGCGGAGCTTTTTTCCTCGCTGCATGCTGCCGGCGGACAATGCCTGCAGGAGGGAATTGACGATATCGTATCCGGATATTCCTTGAAAACCGGCAAGCAGGCGCTGGAGAAAGTCCTGATTAAAAAAGCCCTGGCCGCAACCGGTGGGAATCGAACCAAGGCCGCGCGCTTGCTGGAGATCAGCCATCCTTCGCTTTTGAGCAAGATGAAAGCTTATCAAATCGAGTAGAAAGGCAGGACCGGCCGCCTATTTGCCCTGGTTGATTCTTTCCCGCAGCTTACCGGAACACTTGAACGTGACGACTTTCCGGGCGTTTAGCAAAAGGTCTTCGCCGGTGGCGGGGTTGCGTCCCCGACGCGTGTTTTTCTGCTTTATGCAGAACTTGCCGAAACCGGAGACAAGCACATCCTCATCGTTTTCCAGGCTGCGCTTAATGATCTCAAGGAGGGATTCAACAATGTCCACGGATTTTTTCTTGGTAAATCCAAGATCGTTGACGCTTTCAACAATTTTATTCTTTGTCAGTGCCATTATGCCTCCTGCTCTGGCGTTTGGTTATCGTGGCAAGCGGGTGTGCTTTGTTCCGATTCGGTCTCACTTTGGTTTTTGGCGTTTTCCGTGATCGGGTAATGGCGCTTCACGGTTTTGAGGATATTGTCAATCCGGTCAGCGATTGCTTCAATTTCGTCTTTGATTTCCAGGTCGTCTGGCGCCGCCATAAAAAATATCCCGCTTTCGGGTTCGTGCAAAGCGGTTCGATTATTCGGTGCAACCGTTCATAAACGGTTATGCACATGTTCGCAAGTATGAAATGATGACGTTTTTATTATGAATAAATCGATCTGAATAATATGTCAAGATGTTATAACGATTTTTAAATCTTTATCAACAGAAATTGATTTTCCGGCCGGCCGTTTTTATATTACCCTTTTGCCCTGCCGCAGCCATGGCAGTGCAACCGGGGACCATCTGCCGGGGGCCGGCCCCCGGCACAGCACAATAAAAAAGGTTTCAGGAAAACCGGCCTGAAACCCTGGATTTTATGGAGCCGACGAGCGGACTCGAACCGCTGACCTGCTCATTACGAGTGAGCTGCTCTACCATCTGAGCTACGTCGGCAAAGCGGAATCATCGGTACCACGGAAACGTAAACGGCGTCAAGCGCTTTTTCGGTCAATCCGGTGCGTTGTCAGTTTCCGGGGGTATACACATCAAGCAGTTGAATGAGGCCATGAAGAAATATCGGAATATCTCCGGCGCCGGGCAGGCGCAGGACAGAAGCATTTTTGATTCCCTTTGCGCGCACCTGGGACAGGGAGATTCGCGCATTACCTGCACCGGTGCGGCCGGGGCCGAACGGGCGTATATGATTTCCCGTCTGAGCCGTCGTCTGGGTCGTCCCCTGGTTGTCGTTGCCCCTGATAGCGGGGAGGCCGAAACCCTGGTACAGGATCTGTCCTTTTTCTCAGATCCGCAAACCCCGCCGGTCTATACATTTCCGCCGTACAATATTCTGCCGTTTAAGCGGATTTCGTATCACAACGAGACCGCGGCCCAGCGCGTCCGGGTGCTGTATCGGCTGGCGATCAGCGGCAATACACCGGCAATCGTGGTTGCGCCGGTGGAAACGTTTCTCCAGCGCATTATTCCGCGACGTGAGCTTTGCTACTATGCCGAATTGATCCAGGTCAACGAGGAGATTGACCGCGACGCGCTTGTGGAAAAACTCAACGCGGGCGGCTACGCCCATACCTCCATGGTGGAGGAACCCGGGGAATACAGCGTTCGCGGCGGCATCCTGGATATTTTTTCCCCCATGCATGACGATCCCCTGCGTATCGAGCTCTTTGGCGATACCGTGGATTCGGTCCGCTTTTTCTCTGCCGCCAACCAGCGCAAGATCCAAAAAGTCCAGGAAGCCGTGGTGCTGCCTGCAAGAGAAGCGATTCTGTACAAGAATCAAATCGGCGACGTGATCGACCGGGCCCGTGAGCAGCGGCTGCAGGCCGGGCTGAGCAAGGCGGCAGAGGACGAATTCGTCCAGCGGCTGCGCACCGAAGGCGTTTTTGCCGGCATCGAGAGCCTGCTGCCGCTGGTGTATCCGGATCCGGATACGGTGTTTGATTACCTGCCGGACCAGGCCCTGATGGTGGTTTCGGACACCCCGGCCATTGAAAAGGCCGCCCGGAAAAAGGAGAACCTGGCATCCCGCAATTATATTTCCGCAGCCAATGATAACCGGATGTGTGTGACCCCGGAGTCGATTTACCAGGACTGGGAGCAGGTCAAGGCCCGCCTGGAAGCTCGCCAGCACGTCCGTTTCCAGCTCCTGGGCGTGGATGCGGGCCAAAGCGGGCATGCCCCGGCGGATGTGAGATTTGACCTGGCCGTGGACGACACCTCTGACATGGAAAAGGTTCTGCATGCCCAGCAACGCGGCGAGCAGGGGTTAAAACCGCTTGTCGACTGGATCGGGGAAAATACAGACAACCGGTATGCTACGCTCATGGTATGCCGGAGCAAGGCACAGGCCGAACGCCTGCTGGATCTGATCGACGGATACGGCATCCGGCCGGAAACCTTTGACGCCTTTTCCGAAATGCCGACTTCCATGACCGGTGCCGCCATATGCATCGGAAGGCTTTCTTCCGGATTCGTCTGGCATGACCTGCGCCTTGCGGCAATTACCGACCGGCAGATTTTCGGCACCCGGATTCGGCAGCGAAGCCGCAAGGAAAACCGGCAGGCGGTGCAGACCGCGCTTCTGGACTTTGCGGATTTAAACGCCGGCGACCTGGTGGTTCACGTGGATCACGGCATCGGTCATTACCAGGGGCTGGAGAAAATCACGGTGGAAGGCATCACCAATGATTTCCTGGTGCTCGAGTACCGGGGGGGTGATAAGCTGTTTCTGCCGGTGGACCGCATGGACATGGTGCAGAAGTACATGGGCGTTGACGGTGCAGCACCCGTGATCGACAAGCTTGGCGGCACATCCTGGGGCAAGGTCAAATCCAGGGCCAAAAAGTCCGTGGAAAAAATCGCCGGCGACCTGCTGGACCTGTATGCCCAGCGCAAGGTGCAAAAGGGGCATGCCTACAGTGCGCCGGACAGTTATTACAAGGATTTTGAAGCCGGTTTCCCCTACGAGGAAACCACGGATCAGCTCAATGCCATCGCGGATGTGCAGAGCGACATGGAATCGCCGGTTCCCATGGACCGGCTGATCTGCGGCGACGTGGGCTACGGCAAAACCGAGGTGGCCCTGCGGGCCGCGTTCAAGGCCGTCAACGACGGCAAGCAGGTGGCCGTGCTGGTGCCCACCACGCTTCTGGCAGAACAGCATTTCCGCACATTTACCGAGCGCTTCGAGCGTTACCCGGTGGTAATTGAAACCCTGAGCCGCTTTCGCAGCCGTAAAAAACAGAAGCAGGTCGTGGCGGAAATGCAAAACGGCCGGGTGGACATCGTGATCGGCACCCACCGGCTGCTGCAGAAGGATATTGCATTTAAGGAACTCGGCCTGATCATTATCGACGAAGAGCAGCGTTTCGGGGTGCGGCACAAGGAAAAATTAAAGAGCATGCGAACCATGGTGGACGTGCTTTCCATGACCGCCACGCCGATTCCGCGCACGCTTCACCTGTCCATGCTCGGAGTGCGCGATATCAGCGTGATTACCACGCCCCCGGAACTGCGCCAGCCGATTATTTCCTATATCAGCGAGTTTGAGCCGGCAGTGATCGCAGAGGCGGTCCGCAATGAAATTTCCCGGGGCGGGCAGATTTTTTTCGTGCACAACAACATCAACACCATCTGGAACATCTCCCGGCGGTTAAAGGAAATGGTGCCCGAAGTCCGGCTGGGCGTGGCCCACGGCCGGCTTGCAGAAGATGAACTCGAAGCGGTCATGTACCAGTTTATCAACCGGGAAATCGACATGCTGGTATCCACCACGATCGTGGAGTCCGGCCTGGATATTCCCAATGCCAATACCATGATCATCAACCGGGCCGACCGCATGGGCCTGGCCCAGCTTTACCAGCTGCGGGGACGGGTGGGGCGTGCAGATACCCAGGCTTATGCATACCTGATCGTTCCCAAGGAAGCCGCCCTGCCCAAGGATGCCCAGAAACGCCTCAAGGTGGTCATGGAGCACAGCGACCTGGGCGCCGGGTTCCAGATCGCGTTAAACGATCTCAAGATCCGGGGCGGCGGCGCGGCGCTCGGAGTTTCCCAGTCCGGCCACATCGCTGCGGTGGGCTATGACATGTTTTTAAAACTCATGGAGGAAGCCGTCAGCCGGCTGAAAGGCGAACCCGTGGTCGAACAGCTGGAGCCGGAAATCAATATCCCGGTTTCGGTATACATTCCGGAAGCCTATATCCCGGATATTGATCAGCGCCTGTCTGCCTACCGGAGACTGGCCAGGATGCGGGAATTAAAGGAAGTGGCCGATTTCCGGGCGGAACTGGCAGACCGCTACGGGGATCTGCCCGACGAGGCGGTCAACCTGTTGCTCAAGATCATGTTACGTATTCTGGCTGCCAAGGCCGGTGTCAAGCGCCTGGATTTGACTACCGAGATGATGTCTCTGGCGTTTTCGGAAATGCACCAGAAAAACCCTTACGGAATCCTCGATTTGATCGCGTCCGACCCGGACCGGTTTCGATTCACCCCGGAGCAGACGCTTCAGGTTCGCATGACCAGGACCAGTATCAATGCCCTCATGAATCAGGCGAAAAAGATCTTGATGGATATTGCAACATATGTTAATAATTAAAAATTTTATTTAGGGACGGACACACAGGTCCGCCCCTACGGTACAGCGATTTTTTACGGGGATATACAAAATCAAGTGAGGAGAAGTGGTTGAGAATCAGTGAGCTTTGGAAAACTCGGATTGCGCGGATTTCGTGCATTGTTTGCCTGGTATGCCTGTCTGTACCCGTGGCCGCAGGTGCCGCAGAGGTGGTGGACCGCGTTGTGGCGGTGGTCAATGACGATATAATCCGGTTACGGGAGTTAAACCAGGCAATGGAACCGGTCAAAGAGCGGATCCGTTCCCAGGACCTGTCGGCCGAAGAAACGCAAAAGCAGCTCTATGAGGCGCGGGAACGCGTGTTAGACGAGTTGATCAAGGAGACCCTGGCAGACCAGCAGATTGCGGATACCGGTATCCAGGTGGATGAAAGCGACGTGGATGCCGCCATTGAGCAGATCAAGTCCAGGAACTATTACACCGACGAGGAACTACGCCAGGCCCTGCAAATGCAGGGGATGAGCATGGAGCAGTACCGCGGCGAGATCAAAAGCCAGATGCTTCGCAGCCGGCTGGTTAACCGGAAGATCAAGTCCAAAATCGTGATTACCGAGGCGGACATCCGTCGTTATTACAAAGCCCATCCTGAAAAATACGGCGGCACAGTGGAATACAAGCTGCGCAATATTCTGATGCAGTATCCGGAATTCGGCGGCCAGCAGGCAAAAGCCGGGGTCAGAGAAGAAATGAAGTCCGTGCTCGAGGAGTTGGAGCAGGGCGCTTCGTTTGAAAAAATGGCGCGCAAGTATTCAGAAGCCGGAAATGCTTCTGATGGTGGGGAACTGGGGAAATTCGCCCTTAATGACCTGTCCCGGGATCTCAAGCCCGTGATCCGGGATTTAGAAGTCGGAGCGTTTTCAGATATCGTGGAGACAGAGCAGGGCTTTCAGATCTTCTACTTGCAGGATATTGTCAAGACTGATCCGGAGCCGCTGGAAAAGGTTTCGGATAAAATCCAGAACACGCTCTATGAGCAGCGGGTGAATGAAAAATATGATGCCTGGATTCAATCACTCCGGGAAGATTCTCATATCCGCATCATCCGGTAGTAATGGCGGATTTCCGGATGCGGGGGCACAAGCATACAGTGCGGGTGAAATGAGTTGGTAAAGCGAAAACTGCAAGATCAATCCGGCATTTTGTCATTCGGCCGCTACCTGAAGGCCGTACGCGAACACCAGGGCATTTCTCTGGAATCGGTTGCTGCAGAAATCCGGGTTTCGCCCCGGCAGTTGACGTGGATCGAGGCAGAAGATCATGCCCGGATGCCGGAAGATGTTTATACTCTGGGGATTTTGCGGGCTTACGCCCGTGCCATTGGCGTGGACCCCGAGGATATTGTCGATCGTTACCGGATCCATCGGGCAGTGCATGAACAGTCCGCCCGGCAGGAAGCCGAAATCCTGACTTCCGGGCAGAAAATAGTTTCCCGGATGCTCCTGGCGCTCGGGGCGCTGGCCGTGATCATGGCTTTGACCTTGTTTATCTACGATCCTGGAGAACACGGACCTGCAGATTCCCGGGCCTCGCAGGAGACCCGGGAAAAAGTAGGCGGGCAAGCCGGGGCAAAGATGCGGGCAGAGGGACCGCCCCCGTTGCCGACCAATTCGGCGAAGGCTGCAGGTGCCGGTGAGGTTTTCCCTGAAGATGATCGGGATACCCGGCAACGGCTTTCCATTGATGCGGTTTCCGAAGTAACGGTCAATATCCGGGTCGATGAAGCACCGTACACGAAATATCGGCTTGACCCCAACGATCATATGGAACTGGCGGCACAATCGCGCTTTCACATATTCATCAGTGATTCGGCCGGGATCCGGCTTTACTTCAACGGGCAACCCGTTGAAATCGCTTCTGAACCGGGGCACTCGGCGGAGTTCATGCTACCGCAACCGTCCGGGGAAAACTAATGGCAAACCAACGGCACTACATACTCATCGAGACCGTCAAGCGCCTGCTGCGCCGCGGATCCCATGCCCGGCTGAAAAAGATCATCGGCCGGATCCATGCAGCGGATCTGTCCACCGTGTTTCCGTCCCTGTCTGTTTCTCACCAACGCCGGCTTTTCCGGCTTATCGAGGATCGCGAGGAACAGGGCGTGATCCTCACGGAGCTCGACAATGATATCGTGCTGTCGATTATCGAGGACCTGGACCTTCAGGAAATCGTCGAGATCCTTGAAAGCATGCCTTCTGACGATGCCGCTGCCTTCATCAAGCTGCTTCCCCAGGAGCAGGCAGACGAGGTGCTTGAGCGAATCCGGAAAAAAGGCGGCGAGGATGTCGAGAGCCTGCTGAAATACCCGGATGATTCCGCCGGCGGGATCATGATTCCGGATTTCATAGCCCTGCCGGAAAACATGACCGCCGGGGAAGTGATCTCCACGCTGCAGTCCCAGGAATACAAAGACGTTGAAATGCCGTTTTACATCTACGTGGTCGATGACATGGAACGGCTGGTGGGGGTCTGCTCCCTGCGGCAGCTGGTGCTGGTCCGGCCGGACACGCCCCTGAAGGAATTCATGTCCACGGACGTGATTTCCGTGACCACGGATATGGACCAGGAAGAGGTGGCCAAGATCGTGGCCCGGTACAATTTTCTGGCCGTGCCGGTGGTGGATGCCGAACACCGCATGGTCGGTCTGGTTACCGTGGATGACGTCATTGATATTTTTCGCGAAGAGGCTACAGAGGACATCCTGAAGATGGCGGGTGTGGGCGAGGAATTCGTGGAGACCAAGTCGGTTTTCCGCAGTACCCGCATCCGGCTGCCGTGGCTGTTTGCCAGCTGCGTGGGCGGTGTGATTGCCATTTTCGTCATCGGGCATTTTGAGGCAAGCTTGCAGGAGATTTCGTATCTTGCGGCGTTTATCCCGGTTATCATGGGAATGGGCGGCAACGTGGGGATCCAGTCCTCCACGATTGTCGTGCGGGGCCTTGCCACAGGCCGGATACTAATCGGAGACCTGTGGCGGGTGATTGCCAAGGAACTGGCCGTGGGCGTGATCCTGGGGGTGGTTTATGGATTGCTGCTGGCCGGCCTGGCCCAGTATCAATACAGTGTTTCCGGATTCAGCCTGGCGGTTTCCATGGGGGTTTTGTCGTCCATGTCGGTTGCCGCGCTCATCGGCTCGCTTTTGCCCATGCTTTTTGCGCGGGTCAACGTGGATCCCGCGGTTGCCACGGGTCCGTTTGTCACCTCGGCCATTGATATCGTCAGTGTTTTCTTTTATTTCCAGCTTGCCACGTTTCTCCTTGGAATATAGTACATGTCGGGGTTTTCCACGCCGGCTATCCTGCTGCGCCGGATTGAGCACGGCGATTATGACCTGATCGTCACGTTTTTGACCCGGGACAGGGGCAAGGTCTCCGTGGTGGCCAAGAACGCCAAGAAGAGCCGGAAACGTTTTTCCGGCCTGCTGGAACCGTTTACCGCCTTGAATGTGGTGTGCCGCAGCACGCGGGGCGGGACCATGCCCATACTCCAGGAAGCTTCCATGCAGGAACCGTTTGCCAATATCCGGGCGGATGCTGTCAAGACCCTTTACGCCGCCTACTGGTCGGAACTGCTGCACGGGTGGATGGAAGAGGGCAAGCCCCAGCAACGGGTTTTCCGCCTGCTGTATTATGCACTGGGGGCACTGGATCAGGATCTGAGCGGGCCGGCCGAGATGAGCATTATCTTTCAGGTGCGTTTTTTAACGATCGCCGGCCTAGCCCCGGGGCTTGAGGCATGCGGGATATGCCGCACGAAACTCGATGAAATCGCGGCGCATTCGGTGATTTTTGATCTTGAAAAGGGCGGCATTGTATGCAATGGATGTGCGGCAGATACGGACCGCACCCGCCTGCGGATTTCAAAAGGCACGATAAAGCAGTTGTCCTGGATCCGGGAAAATGACATCCGGGCTATCGGGCGTCTGCGGTTTACCGCGACTGCTGTCAAAGAGGGACTTGCGGCGATGGAGGCATTTCTGCCTTATCACCTGGGAAGAAGACCGCGCAGCCTGCGGGTCATTGCCCAGATGCGCGGATGGTGATGCAATTTCAGAAAAAACCCGAAGACATGACTAACCGGATTCGTCAGATTCTGGAGGAAAGACCGGTTGCGGCCTCGGCCCCCTGCCGGATTGATCTTGGCGGTACGCTGGATATCAGCAGCCTGTTTTATCCTCTGGCCTATCTTGGGCCGTGTACGTTTAATGCGGCAATTGATATGCGCACCCGTGTGCGGCTTGCCCCGGGCCGGCCGGGACTTGTCCGGGTGGCCTCGGCGGGATTTGAATCCGCGGAATACCCGATAGACGAAATGCCATTTGATCACCGGCTGGGCCTGATATTTGCCATTGCGGCGTATTTCCGGATTGACGGCATTGCCATTGAAATTGATTCCGCTTCTCCGCCCAGAAGCGCCCTTGGCGGCTCATCGGCTGCCGCCGTGGCTTTGGTGGCTGCATTTTCCGGCCTGCTGCAGCAGGCCGGACAAAGCTCACCGGATTATGCCGCGATTGCTGCCCTGGCCCATGCCATAGAGGAGAGTATCGCCGGGGTTCCCTGCGGCATGCAGGACCAGCTCGCGGCGATCCACGGCGGTGTGAATGCCTGGCACTGGAAAGCCGATGCCGGCCGTCCGGGATACCGCAGACAGCAATTGATCAGTGCGGGGCAAACCGCCGGAATCGAAGAGCACATCCTGGTGGCTTATTGCGGGGTGCCCCATGAATCAAAGGATATCAACGGCACCTGGATCCGTCGCTTCCTGGCGGGCCGTGACCGGCGGAAATGGATGAAAATCGTCGAGCTTGCCCAACAGTTTGTTCAGGCTTTTGTCAAGGGCGATTTTATTGAAGCCGCCCGCTGTATGAACCATGAAACCCGGATTCGGCGGGAACTCACCCCGGAGGTTGTCGATGAGATCGGCGCGGAACTGGTGGATGCGGCGGCCGCGAAAAATTGCGGGGCCCGGTTCACGGGTGCCGGCGGGGGCGGATGCCTGTGGGCCATCGGTTCTGCGGGTGCAATCGCCGAACTCCGGCCCGACTGGGCCGATATCGTAAGCCGGCGGCCGGATGGGAAGATTCTGGACGTGGGGGTGGATACGGTTGGCGTTTGCTTGGAAAAATAGCGCTTCTTTATTGGATATATCAGCGGGTATGACGAGGCTGTTTTTCAACCACGAAGCGCGCGAAGAACACGAAGGCGGACTTTTTGAGCGCTTTTCTTCGTGTGCTTCGTGATCTTCGTGGTTTCAACGAAATTGCAATTTTATAAAGAACCTTCAGGACGAAAAAAATGTATGTTCAGGACGTGATTTTGGCACTGCAGCGCTTCTGGGCGCGCAAGGGCTGCGTGCTGGTTCAGCCCTATGATATGGAGGTGGGCGCGGGCACGTTTCATCCATCCACCCTGCTTCGCACCCTGGGCCCGGAGCCTTGGCGGGTGGCCTATGCCCAGCCCTCGCGCCGGCCCACTGACGGCCGATACGGAGACAACCCCTACCGGCTACAGCACTACTACCAGTTCCAGGTCATTCTCAAGCCGTCTCCCAAAAATGTCCAGGACCAGTTTATCCAGAGCTTAAAAGTCCTGGGCGTGGATCCCCTGGATCATGATATTCGTTTTGTGGAAGATGACTGGGAATCGCCGACGCTTGGCGCCTCGGGTCTGGGCTGGGAGGTGTGGCTCGACGGCATGGAAATCACCCAGTTTACCTATTTCCAGATGGCCGGCAGCATCGAGGTGCACCCCGTGTCCGTGGAGTTGACCTACGGGGTGGAACGTATCTGCATGTTCCTCCAGGGAGTGGACAATGTTTTTCACCTGCAGTGGAACCGCGAGCTTACTTACGGGGATCTGCATCACCAATTGGAAGTCGAGCAGTCCACGTACAATTTTGAATCCGCGGATATTGACATGCTCTTTGACTGCTTCGGCAAGTTCGAGGCCGAATCGAAGCGCACGGCCGGGCAGGAAATGGTGCTTCCGGCCTACGAGTACTGCCTGAAATGCTCCCACGTGTTCAACCTGCTCGAGGCCCGGGGCGCGATCAGCGTGACCGAACGGACCGGTTACATTGCCCGGATCCGCAACCTGGCCCGCAAATGCGCCGAAGTGTATATCCGGCAGCGCGAAAATCTTGGATACCCGATGCTGAAAACCGGCACGGAAACAAACAGGGATCAAAATGAACCGACTGCTCATTGAAATCGGAACAGAGGAAATTCCTTCCGGCTATATCGTGCCCGCGCTTGAGGCCTTCAGATCCCGGCTGACACAGGGGCTGGCGGACCTGCGCATCGAATGTGGCCCGGCCCGGGTTTACGGCACGCCCAGGCGCCTGGCGGTTGTAGTGGAGGATGTGGCAGAGCGCCAGAG
>CAZTHW010000045.1:0-14090 GCA_964613595.1 uncultured Desulfobacteraceae bacterium
CGTCTGCATCTTCCTTGTATCTGCGGCAAACTTGAAAATCGCTCAATTTAGGTTTCCTGAATCCCGGCGCCCGAAAGGGGCGTGCATTCGGGGAAACCTCTTGACTTCCGGGGCCTTGAAGCGTATTTACGGCATCATGTTAAGCGAATTGGAAAAAAAGGTGGTTGCGGCCATCCAGGATGATATCCCCGTGTCCCGGCGCCCGTATCAGGCGCTTGCCCATCGGGTGGGCACCGATGAACAGACCCTGCTTTCCGTGTTGGAGGGTCTGCGCGAGCGGGGGTTGATCCGTCGTTTCGGCGCCACCCTGCGTCACCAGAAATCCGGATTCAACGCCAATGCAATGGTGGCCTGGCGCGTGGAAGAGACGCGCGTGGATGCGGTGGGTGCGCAAATGGCGGAAAATCCCGCGGTATCCCACTGTTACCGGCGGATTTCCCATGAAAAATGGCCCTATAACCTCTATACCATGATCCATGCCGCAGATTCGGAAACCTGCAGGAACCTGGCACGCGAGCTTTCCGAAAAAACCGGCGTGGCCGATTATACCCTCCTGTTTTCTTCCAGGGAACTGAAAAAGACCTCCATGGTTTATTTTGAAGACGAGCTTGACACAGAGGCCTAGTTTGTGCCCGGCCGGTGCCAAATGAACACTGCTCCCCACATTCTTTGCGTCAATCCCTGGATACATGATTTTGCCGCCTATGATTTCTGGGCCCGGCCGTTGGGCCTGCTGTATCTGGCCGGGCTGCTGCGCGCCAGCGGATGCCGGGTGAGTTACATCGACTGCCTGGACCGGTTTCATCCCCGCCAGCCGCAGCCGCATCCCGGTGCCCGGGACGGCCGGGGGCCCTACCGCAAAACCGTGATTGCCAAGCCGCAGGGACTAGAGGGCGTGCCCAGACGGTATTCGCGCTACGGCATCGATCCGGAGTGGTTTGTAAAAGACCTGCAGGCCGCGGGACGGCCGGACCTGGTCCTGGTGACCGCGTTGATGACATACTGGTATCCCGGCGCGGCAGAAACCATTGAGCGTATCCGATCGGTATATCCGGACGTGCCGCTGGTGCTCGGCGGCGTGTATGCTGCGTTAAACCCGGACCATGCCCGGCACTGCATGGATGCCGATGAAATCGTTGCCGGGCCCGGCGAAACAACGGTATTTCATCTGGTGGAAAAGTATACCGGCCGGGCGGTTACGCCGGTGTGCGATCCGGCAGACATGGATGCCATGCCGTATCCGGTATTTGATCTGCAGCATGAAATCCCTTACGTGCCGGTGCTCACCTCCAGGGGGTGCCCGTTTTCCTGCGATTACTGTGCATCCCGCCTGCTTGAGCCGGGGTATAGACGGCGGGATCCGGGGCGGGTTTTTGAGGAGATCCGGCATTGGCACACCACTTGGGGGGTTCGGGACTTTGCCTTTTATGATGACGCCCTGCTGGTGGATGCGGAAAATCATGCGGACGTGTTGTTTTCCATGATTCGGGATTCCGGTATGGAAGTACGTCTGCATACGCCAAATGCGCTGCATGTGCGCAATATTACGCACAAAACCGCGCATCTCATGCGGGCTGCAGGGATGACAACCGTGCGCCTGGGGGTGGAAACCGCGGATTTTGAAGACCGGGACATGGACCGCAAAATCGGTGAAGCGGAATTTTTTCAGGCAGCGGCATACTTACAGGAGGCGGGATTTGACAGCAGGGAACTGGGCGCCTATCTGCTGGCCGGCCTGCCGGGCCAGGACCCGGCTTCCGTGGAAAGCTCCATTGATATCGTCAGGTCTGCCGGAATTTCGCCGATCATAGCGTATTACTCGCCAATTTACGGCACAAAAATGTGGGATGCGGCCAGGGCCGCATCCCGTTATGATCTGGAATCCGATCCGGTTTTTACCAACAACGCGGTGATGCCCTGCCAGCGGCAATTTTCCTGGGAGCTTGTCACGCGGCTGAAAAGGCGGATTGCTGCCTAGCTTTTCTCGACCATCGCCAGGGCCTTTTCCACGATATGGTCCGCGGTGAACCCGAATTTGGCCAATACTTCCGCTCCCTTGCCGGATACGCCGAACTCGTCTACCCCGATCACGTCACCGCGCGGGCCTACATAGCGTTCCCAGCCCATGCTCACTCCGGCTTCCACGGCCAGCCGGATCTCGGTGTCCGGGGGCAGTACCAGTTTCTTGTAGTCCGCGGGCATGGCTTCAAAGCGTTCCCAGCAGGCCATGTTCACCACCCGGGCATCCACGTCCCGCTCTGCCAGTTTTTCCCGGGCCGCCAGGGCCAGGGAGACTTCCGAGCCGGTGGCAATGATCAGGATGTCCGGCTTGCCCCTGGATTCGGCAATAACATAGGCCCCTTTTTTTACGCCGTCAGCCGGGGCGTATTTGCTCCGGTCGATCACCGGCAGCCCCTGCCGGCTCAGTACCAGGGCGGTGGGCGTGTCCTGGCTGGCAATGGCCAGTTTCCAGGCTTCTGCGGTTTCATTGGCATCCGCGGGCCGGATGACCTGCAGATGCGGAATGGCCCGCAGTGCGGCCAGGTGCTCTACCGGCTGGTGGGTGGGGCCGTCTTCGCCCACGGCCAGGCTGTCGTGGGTGAACACGTAGATGGCCGGAACCCCCATCAGGGCCGAAAGTCGGATGGCCGGGCGCATGTAGTCGGAAAAGACCAGGAAGGTGCCGCCGTAGGGCCGGAATCCGCCGTGCAGCCACATGCCGTTTAAAATCGCGCCCATGACATGCTCGCGCACCCCGAAGCGGATGTTGCGGCCGTGGTATGCGCCTTTTTGAAAATCCGGCTCTCCGGAAATCAGGGTCTTGTTGGACGGGGCCAGGTCCGCGGATCCGCCGATGAGTTCGGGCATCCGGCCGGCAATGGCGTTTAATACGCTGCCCGAGGCCTTGCGCGTGGCCACGGAGCCGTCCTGCGGTGTAAATTCCGGAATATCGGCATCCCAGTTTTCAGGCAGGCGGTTTTCCATCCGGGCCGTGAATTTCTCGGCCAGTTCCGGAAAATCCTGCTGGTAGGCGGCAAAACGTTTTTGCCACTGGGCTTCGCACTGGCGGCCGTTTTCCACTGCCTGCCGCATGTGTTCAAGCGCCTTATCGGGAACGCAGAAGAGTTCGTCAGGCGCACATCCGAGAAACTGTTTGGTCAGGCGTACTTCTTCTTCGCCCAGGGGCGCGCCGTGGGCATCTGCCGATCCCTGCTTGTTGGGGCTGCCGTATGCGATATAGGTGCGCAGGATGATCAGGGCGGGTCGTTCCGTGTCTGCCCGGGCCGCCTCAATGGCCCTGGTGATCTGGTCCACGTCATTGCCGTCGGATACGTTTAACACCTGCCAGCCGGAGGCTTCAAAGCGCTTTGCCGAGTCATCGGAAAATGTGATCGCGGTATTGCCTTCAATGGAAATGCGGTTATCGTCATACAGGCAGATCAGTTTTCCCAGCCCCAGATGGCCGGCAAGCGATGCGGCTTCCTGGGAGATGCCTTCCATCAGGTCTCCGTCTCCGCACATCACGTAGGTGTAATGATCCACGATTTCGTGCCCGGGTTTGTTGAATCTGGCTGCCATGTGGCGTTCTGCCATGGCCAGGCCCACGGCATTGGCAAATCCCTGACCCAGGGGGCCGGTGGTGGTTTCCACTCCCGGGGTGCGGCGGGCTTCGGGGTGTCCGGGTGTATAGCTTTTCCACTGCCGGAACTGCTTAAGGTCTTCCAGGCTCAGATCATAGCCGGTCAGGTAAAGCACGGCATAAAGCATCATGGATGCGTGGCCCGCGGAGAGTACGAAGCGATCGCGATCCGGCCACATGGGGTTTTCCGGGTTGTGATTCATGAAGTGCTGCCAGATTGCGTATGCCGCCGGCGCCATGCCCAGCGGGGCTCCGGGGTGCCCGGAGGACGCTTTTTCAATGGCGTCCATGGACAGCGAGCGGATCGTGTTAATGCAAATCAGCTCGGTTTCACTGCTTTTTCCGGCCGGAGATGCCTGTTTCATGAAAAAACTCCTTTTTGATCTGGGTTGCAGGTTGCAGAAATCATTTGAGCGGGTTTATATGTGAACTTTTACAGCGCGCGCAGAAATTCCGGACGGAGCGCGATCTTGCCGGTTAAGGCATCATCGATCTGCTGCAGGGTCTTTTCCTTGTCTTCCGGCAGCTTTGCCCGGACCGGAAGGTAATTGGACGCATGGTTGGCGTGAAAAAGGCCGTCTGAAAGATCGGTATGCGCAATCATGGTCCGCAGCTCGGCAAGCATTTCATTGGCATCGAGCAGCGGAAAACGGCCGGCTTCGTAGTCCTCGTGAAGCGGGGTGCCCGGTATCAGCATCAGGGAGAGAGCGCCGGCAAAATCCGGGTCCATTGCCGAGAGCACTCTGCCGGTTTCCTGTGCGTGGATCTGGGACCGCTGGCGGCCGGCAAGTCCGAGCAGCACGGTCACGGAGAGCTTGATGCCCGCGTCCTTGATTTTGCGGCCCATGCTGATCATTTTTTCGGCGGTGGCGCCTTTGTTTACGGCCTTCAGGGTCTCGTCGTCCCCGCTTTCAAGGCCGAGGTACACGATACCCAGTCCGTGGTCGCGCAGTTCCTGGAGTTCTTCGGCGCTTTTCATGCTGATGCCCTTGGTGTTGGCGTACAGGCCGACGCGCTCCACCCAGGGGAGTTTTTTTTCAATTTCCTGCATGTATTTCAGCAACCGTTTCTGCGGAACGATCAGGGCGTCGCCGTCGCAGATAAACACGCGGTTCTGGTTTTTGCAGTGCCTGGCTGCAAAATCGATGTCTTCCATGATGGTTTCATCGGGTTTGATCTTGAAGCGTTCGCCCTTGTAAGTTCCGCAGAATGTACATTTATTGTGCGAGCACCCCACCGTGACCTGCAGCAGGATGCTGTTGGCCTCGCTCGGCGGGCGTATGATCATGCCTTCGTAGTGCATGGATTTGTCTCCTTGTGGATTGATGCTTGATAAGCCTGTAAAAAGTCTTTTTTACAGGCAGTGTTAAGTTTTAAGTGTTTAAGTAAAATCAAAGCCTTATATTTTTCATTGCTTGACGGGCAGAACACTTTTTGGACTTTTTACGAAGCCATCATGCCTGTGTTGTGCGAGGTCTTCAATATAACAATAAAATAAGACAAATAAAGGATTTTGGCCTGTTCTTTTATCCAGTCTGCCAGCCAAATGCAACCCATTTTTGGGAACTGTTGGAAAACTCCGTGTTGTTGCATGCTTACCGGTTTTTTGCGCACTGCGAAGATAAGCGGAGCTTCAATGGTTTTCGCAGATCGGGCCGGCGGGGTGGTATGGATTGACAGATGCGGGGAAATCTTTTAAACAACAGGGAAAACCGAGGTGATTGAAACGAGAGGATCGATGATGGCCGAACAAACCGGCAAGACCGACAATCCCGGGCCGCTTTCCCCGGATACCATCCGCACCGACATGCTGGAGCCGATTGAATACGAGTTTTCCGGCAGACGGGATATTGACGTGGTCATCGAGCAGCCCGAATATACAGCACTGTGCCCCCGCACCGGCCTGCCGGACTTCGGGTGCATTACCATCCGCTACAATCCGGGCCAGTTTATTGTTGAGCTCAAGTCCCTGAAATATTACCTGATGCAGTACCGTAACGTAGGGATTTTCTATGAAAATGCGGTTAACCGTATTCTCGATGACCTGGTCTCGGTGATGGCGCCCCGGCAGATGACGGTCATGGGGGAGTTTGCCGCCCGGGGCGGCATATCCACCACAGTGACCGCGCATTACCCCGAATAGCCCCTCCCTTTGATTGTTGCCGCTTATTTGCCCAAAAATAGAACGAGCGCTCGATTTTTTCCATTGACACGCTATGGCGCCATGGATAAAAATGGGTTTGTTTGAAACCGGGTTGAAAATTCAGGCAAATTTCGGCAACATGGAAAAACGCACGCATACTCGTTTCCAGTTTCCGCGGTAATGCCGCCGAGGGGCCTATGCAGGATTTGCAGACAGCACCGCAAGCAGAAGCATTCGATGAGTTCCGGCAGATGACCCTGCTGTCCATGGAAGAGATCTGCAGGGACATCTTCCGGGAAAATCAGCACCGCATCAAGATCAAAAAAGAGGCGGTGGCGGTCCGGAACCTGGTCAACATTTTTCATACCACCCTGCAGATCTCCAATGAAAAGGGGTTCCAGAACATGAGCCTGCGGGGTTTAAGCCGGAGTTCCGGGCTTTCCATGGGCGCCCTGTACTCGTATTTCGCCAGCAAGGACGAGCTTCTCTGCATGATCCAGAATCAGGGCCAGCGCATTATCCAGAAGGTCCTGGCCCGGCGCGTGGATCCGGCTGATTCCCCGACAATCCGGCTGCGGGCCGCAATTCGCACCCACCTGTATCTCACCGAGGTAATGCAGCCCTGGTTTTATTTCTCCTATATGGAGGCCAAGAACCTCAGCAAAGACCAGCGGAAAAAAACGATTGAAAGCGAGCTTTTCACAGAGGAGATGCTCATGGGGATTCTATCCGAGGGGGTGAAAAACAAGGAGTTTACCGTGGAAAACCCCGGCCTGACCGCGGCGGTGATCAAGGCCATGCTCCAGGACTGGTATCTCAAGCGGTGGAAATACCGCCACAGGCAGGTTTCAGTTCAGGCTTACGCGGATTTTGTGATCGGGTTCGTGGAATCCGTGGTCCGGCAAAGCCCGGAGAGCCGGTCCTGGTAATCCGCCAGAATCGCGTGGGCATCCGCGGGCGTGGTGATTCCGGTGATGGCTTCTCGGTACCGGCTGGCCTCGGGCAGTCCCTTTAGCAGCCAGCCCAGGCGGCTGCGCATGAGCCGGCAGGCATGGGTTTGCCCGTAGCAGTCAATCATATCCTTCACGTATTCTTTTATCCCGGAAAAACGCATTTCCAGGTCCGGCTCCGTATATGGCCGGCCGGCAATCAGATCGTGGACCTGGGAGAAAATCCACGGGTTTCCGATTGCCGCCCTTCCGATCATCACTGCATCGCAGCCGGTCTCGCGCATCATCTTCAGGGCATCTTCGGGCTTCCGGATATCGCCGTTTCCGATAACGGGAATGGAAAGCGTCCGGACGACTGCTGCAATGATACGCCAGTCGGCTTTGCCGGAAAACCTCTGCCCGGCTGTGCGCGGATGCACTGCCACGGCATCCACTCCGCACGCCTGTGCCGTTTTTGCAATGTCCACGGCATCTTCTCCGGAAGAGTCCCATCCGCTGCGGATTTTAATGGTCAGCGGAATGTCCGCAGCATCCCGGACGGCGCGGATAACGGCTTTGGCATTTTGCCGGTCCCGCATTAATCCAACGCCTGCGCCGGTTTTGACGATTTTTTTGACCGCACAGCCGAAATTGATGTCTATGATGTCTGCGCCCGCTTTTTGGGCCAGTTGCGCGGCTTTTGCCATGATATCCGGTTTTGCGCCGAAAATCTGAACGCTGAACGGTTTTTCGGCGGCTGTATGCCGCAGCATGTCAAAGGTTTTTCCGGAATCGTGGTACAGGCCGCTTGCGCTGATCATCTCCGAGCACACCAGTCCGCAGCCCCTTTTTTTGATCATCCTGCGAAAGGGCGAATCCGTAATGCCTGCCATGGGCGCCATCACGGTAGGATCGGCAAGCTGCAGGGGCCCGATGTGAAAGTTGTGATTTATGGGTGCCATCGGCAAAAAGATCATTCTTTCGGGTTTGCATAGCAATACAGGCAGTTGTGATAGCAGGGCTGGTCCGCATAGCCCCCGATGTCCCGGGAGGTCATGCATCCGCATCCCTGTTGTTTTCTCTGGCCTGCATCCTGTTGAAAGGAAAGATCGCCGCCGAACAATTCCGCCAGGTACCGGTTAGGGATGCAGGCGCTGGGGAAAATTTTCGCATCCCGGGGCAGTGCTTCCAGCACTTGCTTTTCGCAGCAGGTATACAGGTTCATGCCCAGCTTTTCAAGCACCTGCTGCATGCGCTGCAATATCTTGATTTTTTTGTCCATGGGCGGATCGATCCATTCAAAATCTTCCATGGCAGCACTACGCCTGCGCATCTTGGCGTAAATATCTGCAAAGCTGGTTACGCACCAGCCAACTCCGGTTTCAGCCAGGTTTTCGGCTATGCGGGCAAAATCGTCCAGGTTGTTTTGATTTCCCTGTGGCGTGCGGTAAAAGCAGATCGGATCAAAGCGCCATTGGACAGTTTGCGGGCCATAGTGCCGGCACAGCGCTGCGGCCTGATAAAGCCGGCGGCCCAGAGGCGGGATGTTGGGCTCCAGTACGTCATTGTCTGAATTTAACGTAAAGTTAAAAAACAGATGGTAGCCGGCCTGCCGCAGCCGCCGGCCGAAATCGCCCGCAATAAAAGGGCCGAAGTCCTTGGACCAGAACACGATGGTGTGCACGTCTTCCGGCCCTGCCGGCACGGGAGTGGATTTCCGGTTAAACGGATTTTCAACAATAAAATAACCACGCTCAATTCCGGCCATGAACCAGTCCATGTAAAAGGCCGGAATGTCGGTGCGCCTGGAAGCCGAGATAACGATCTGCTTTTTCATGCGAAAACGGCGGATTGCCGCCGGGGCTATTCGGAATTGGGCTTGCGGTTTTTCAGGGAGATCACGTTGTCCTCCCGGGAATCTTCCGGACCGGATGCATCACTTCTGGATTCTTCACCGGATTGTTCTTCTTCGTGCTCCTGCTGCGGGTTTTCTTCCGGCTCAGGCGGCTCCACCTTTTCAAGGCGCATGCGCCGGCCGCCCATGGTAAATTCCGTGCCGTTAATATAGTCGTCCTTTAAAATCCAGGTAACCACCTGGACCGGCAACTGCAGCAGCATCAGCTTGATGTGGTACCAGTCCTTCTTTACATCCGGCTGGATATCCTCCACCCGGGCAAACACCAGGGGCTGGTCTTCGTGGTAGATCAATACGATGTCGTTTTCCGCAGCCATAATGCCTCATTTAATACAATTTAAAATAAATATCATGTGTTCATATTCAAGTTTTTGCGCTCTTGTGAAATTGCACTTCGTTGCCCTGACGGCGGTGCGGAAAAGCGGGTTTCCGAGCGGAAATCGAGGCTCGGAGAGGCTCCTGGAGCGAGGAAACTCCTTTTTCGCACCGCCGATCAGCCAAGGTGCTTACGGTTTTGCTTTGTTGCAAAATACCGCCCTGGCGGGATAAACTGCTTTTTACGAGTTCATCATTGTTTCGAATTCCGATATTCGGATTTCGGATTTAATCTCTGCTGCCCGGTGCAACCAGGGTCTTTAGCCAGTAGAGCAGGCTATTTCCGGCCAGGTTTTCCCGGTCCACCCGGTCTATCTCCCCTTCCATATCAGCTGTCTCGGCGTACCAGGAAGCCCGGGTGACTATTGGTTCTGCAGGGTCCAGTTCGCGTACCACCCTTGCCGGGTTGCCCGCGGCAATTACATTTGGCGGGATATCCCGCACGACCACCGAGCCCGCGCCGACAATGCTGTTTTCTCCAATGGTGACGCCCTTGCACACGATCGCGCCGTCGCCGAGCCAGGCATTCTCGCGGATGTATACGGGCTCCGGGCATCCGAAGGTGCGCACCCGGTCATAGCTGCCGTGCCAGTCCGCATCCGTGATGAAGGTATTGCTCGCCATCATGCAGGAGTCGGCAATCACAATTTCCGCGGCCGAGCTGATGCGGACCCCGGGACAGATCAGGCAGGCATTGCCGATAGCGATTTTTCCCATCCCCTTTTTTTCCGGCCACACGGTCAGCCGTACCTTGTTGTCCGAGGTGGTCAGGATATTGGCGTGGCTTCCGATGGTGATTGGCGCGCCGAAAATTTTGATGTTCCAGGGATGGACAAACGTAAAGCCCGGGCCCAGGGCATCAAGCTGGGGCTTGATAAAATACTTTGTATATAATTTCTGAAAATTCAGAATTGCACGTTTGACAAAATAGGGCCGATGTTCTTTTCGCAAGGAAACAATCCATGATGGCACCGTAAAAAGTCGAATATCTGCGTTACGCGCAATTTCTCAGAATTTCGCGTACGGATAAGTACGCTGCATTCTTCGAAATTGCGCAAGCCTTGATCTTGAACTTTTTACGGCGCCATCTAAAATCAGACTTTTTATGAGTGCATCAATCCATAACAGAGAGCGGATTTATTCCAGCACAGCCGCCTGCTGCCAGAACCGGTGGTTAAACAGGCGGCTGGCCGGGCTCAGGTGGTACAGGGCGTCTGCTGCCATCAGCAGGACCCCGTTGGTCCAGGTAATTTTTTCCTCCGGCCAGATGACCATGTCCGGGTAGGTGAACCCGCACCAGTAAGTTCCGTCCTCGAACCGGCGTTCATTCATCCAGTTAAACACGATTTCGCCGACGTTTTCATTTTCCGTGGCTGCCAGTGCAAGCACGAGCTCACAGGTTTCGGCAATTGTGATCCAGGGGCGGTTGGAAACACAAAGCACACCCATTTCCTCCACCACGAACTTTTTCCAGTACTGGTCCAGACGTTTGCGCGCGGCTTCGTGCGTCAACGCACCGCACAGCACCGGGTAAAACCAGTCCATGGAATAATGGGACTTGGCGATATTAAAAAGGTGATATCCGCTGCTGATGGCTTTTTGGAGTTTGATGGCCGCGGTTTTCCAGTCTTCCCGCCGGATGCCGAGTTCTTTTGCAACTGCCAGCGCGCACTTGAGGCTCATGAAAATGGAGCTGGACCCGGTCAGCAGGGCCATGGGGTCGATTTTCAGGTCCGGATTCTTGGCCCAATAAATTTCCCCGGTTTTGGCCTGCAGTCCGATGGCAAAGTCGATGGCTGAACTGACCGGCGTCCACATCTGTTCCAGAAAATCCAGGTCTCCGGTCATCAGGTAATAATGATATACGCCCACGGCGATATAAGCGGTAACATTGGTGTCCCGGGTTTTGTCCAGAGGTGTGCCGTCCTGGTAGGAGGCATACCAGCTGCCGTCTGAAAGCTGGCAGCCTGTGAGCCATTGATAGGCCAGGCGGGCCTGCCGGAGATATCCGCAGATGGCAAGCCCCATGGCGGATTCCACGTGATCCCAGGGGTCGGTCTTGCCGCCCGGGTGCCATGGAATTTCGCCGTTTTCCTTCTGGGTCCGGGCGATGAGCGCCCCGACGAGCTCCAGGTCCACTTCAGCCGGCTGCTTTTTGCGCAACACCTCCAAGTCCATGCATATCTTCCTTTTTACAGGCAGTGTTAAGTTTTGACGGCTTCGTAAAAAGTCCAATATCTGCGTTACGCGCGATTCCTCAGAATTTCACGTACGCTAAGTACGCTGCATTCTTCGGAATCGCGCAAGCCTTGATCTTGAACTTTTTACAAAGCCGTCAGATTGCGACTTTTTACGAGTGCATCAAGTTTTAAGTGGTTAAGTAAAATCAGAAAGTTATCGTTTTATTGTCTGGCGATTATGAAGGAAGTCCTTTTTTGCGCTCTTGCGAAATTGCACTTCGTTGCCCTGACGGCGGTGCGGAAAAGCGGGTTTCCGAGCGGAAATCGAGGCTCCTGGAGGCTCCTGGAGCGAGGAAACTCCTTTTTCGCAACGCCGATCAGCCAAGGCGCTTACGGATTTCCTTTGTTGCAAAAATACCGCCCTGGCGGGATAAACAGCTTTTTACGAATTCATCAATGATTGTGTTTGCGCGCAAAACGTCGATTGCGGATCTTCTGTGCAGTGAATTGACAGTCCGGAACCTATGGGGTAGGATGCATTTACGAAACGCATAAGGCAGGAAAAGATGGACTTGCAAAATTCAAAATTCCCGGAACGTATCGGCCTGATCGCAGACACCCACGGCAACGCGGACTTGCTTGGCAGGGCAATAGAAACCTTGTTGTACAACGGCGCAGACTGCCTTGTCCATCTTGGGGATTTCTGTGATTCTCAGAATCACGGAGATCTGCGGCAGATTTTTTCATTGTTGCAGCGCTACCAGGTTCGTACGGTCAAAGGGAACAATGATTTCCGGGTGGAGAAAATGCTGCAGCACAAGGAATTGTGCCAATACCCGGATAAACGGGAGCAATGGCTGGCTTTTCTGCAACAGACCCCCGTTGTAATGCGGCTGGGTGATGTCTGCTACTGTCATTCCCTGCCGTACGATTCGATTCGGGCCTTTTACGAACCTGTTGATACCGGCGGCACCGACCGGGCGGCCGAGGTGTTTGATCATGTCGCCGATCATGTTATATTCTGCGGACACAGTCATGAACCGGTTTTGTTCAGGAGCCGGGACCGGGTCGTGACCCGGGAACAGATGCATGAGCAATCCACCGTATTGCATTGCCATCAACGCTATATTATTATTGTCGGCGCCGGGGAAAATTCGGAATGCGCCGTATTTGATATGAACCGATCACGATATGAGCGGATCTTGATCCCCGCTCCAAGCCGGGTGGAACAAGCCGATGAAAGAGCCGAACTCAGATTTTAAATACTCCAGCGAGATCGAAACCCAAACCCTGGAAACCATGGGCATTTGTCTGGGCGCCTCCACGGTTTCCATCGTGCATCTGCAGACCGCAAGCGATCCGGCGGATTCGTCCCGGCCACGGATTGTTGGTGCCGCCACGTATCCCCATGGCGGAAATCCCAGAAAGACCCTGATGGCTGCGCTCGCGGACTCCGATGTGCAACGCTGCCATCGGGTCGTGGCCACCGGCAGGCGGTTCCGGGAGTTCGTCAACCTGACGACCATCCCCGAGCCTGAAGCCGTTGAGTATGCCTATCGGCAGGTCCGCCCCGTAGACGTGAAGTGCCCGGTGATCGTGTCAGCGGGCGGCGAGACCTTCATGGTCTATGTTCTCGACGACAAGGGACGGATCAATAACGTGCTCACCGGCAACAAGTGCGCTTCGGGTACGGGCGAGTTTTTCATGCAGCAGCTAAATCGCATGGGAGTGACACTGGAGGAGGCCGCGCTCTGGTCTGCCACCGAGACCCCGTACCAGGTTTCGGGTCGATGCTCGGTATTCTGCAAGTCAGACTGTACGCATGCCATTAACAAGGGTGTGCCCAAGGCCAGAGTTACCGCCGGCCTGTGCCGGATGATGGCCAACAAGATCCTGGAACTGCTCAAGCATGTGGAAAAAAGAAATATTATGGTTGTGGGGGGATCGGCCCGCAACCAGATGATGATCGATTACCTGGAGCAGGCCATCCCCGGCCTGATCGTTCCGGAGGCGTCACCGTATTTCGAGGCCATGGGCGCTGCTCTGTGGGCCATTGAAAACGAGGCAGCCGCCCTGCCGGACCAAAGCCGCCTGTTTGCCGAGGGTGCGGCATCGTTTGATATCCTTCCCAGGCTGCAGGATTATGCGGATCAGGTAACGTTTAAAAGCGTTAACCGGGGGGAAATGCACCCGGGCGATGAATGCATCCTGGGCCTGGACGTGGGTTCCACCACCACCAAGGCGGTTTTGATGCGCACCAATGATGATGCCATCCTGGCGGATGTGTACCTCTATACCCACGGTGACCCGGTGGGCGCCTCCCGGTCCTGCTACCGGAATCTGCTCGAGCAGGTGGAAACACACATAGACCCGGCCGAACTTTCGATCACCGGGCTCGGAGTATGCGGGTCCGGCCGGCAGATTGCGGGCCTGCACGCCTTGACTGACGGCGTGATCAATGAAATCGTGGCTCATGCCGCCGCAGCGGTGCATTTTGACCCGGAGGTGGACACCCTGTTTGAAATCGGGGGCCAGGATGCCAAGTATACTTATATCACCAGCGGGGTCCCGTCGGATTATGCCATGAACGAGGCATGCTCGGCCGGCACAGGCTCCTTTCTGGCGGAATCCGCGGACGAAACCCTGGGCGTGGATGTGGAATCCATAGCGGAGGTGGCCCTTGAGTCCCGGCAACCCCCGAATTTCAACGACCAGTGCGCGGCATTTATTTCATCTGACATCAAGACGGCGGTGCACGAAGGCGTGGCTCACGAGGATATCATTGCCGGGCTGGTCTATTCCATCTGCATGAATTACATCAACCGGGTCAAGGGAAACCGGCCGGTGGGCGGCAAGGTGTTTATGCAGGGCGGGGTCTGCTACAACCGGGCCGTGCCCCTGGCCATGG
>CAZTHW010000046.1:0-14078 GCA_964613595.1 uncultured Desulfobacteraceae bacterium
GTATACTGCTGAACCTGCGCACCCGGCTGCCGGACTTCTGGCACATAGCAGCCGTCCTGGTGATTGTCGGGGTTTTTGCAGCATGGGTGCTTGAAATCGAGGGGGCTTTTTTCTTTCTGGTTTCAGGACTTGCCATGACCATTATCGTGGTTGGTGCCGCCGCTCTGCTGGCGCACCTGGTGCATAAGGGTGTGGACAGATTGTTTCAGATAAGCGAAGACCTGAAGACGGCATACCCCGAGCTGGAATCCCGGGCAAACCGCTACCAGCCTGCTGTCCGTGGCGTGCTCAAGGGGGTTGTCTACGTGGTGGCTGCCTTTGCCGTACTTCATGTATGGGGCTTGGGGACGCTCGGCTGGTTGTTTTCCTCTGCAGGGGCCGTTGTTGTCGGTGACGTGGTCACGCTTGTACTTATAATCGCAGGTGCTTTTCTGCTGTGGGAAGTTGTCAGCGCCTTGATAGAACGCTCTTTGGCCCGTGAAACCGCGGAAGGCGGAGGCAGCAAACGAAAACAGACGCTTCTGCCGCTGTTGAAAAACGTGATTCGAATCGTACTTGTGCTGATTGGCGGAATGCTTGTATTGTCGCAGCTCGGCGTCAACATTGCACCGCTGCTTGCGGGTGCCGGCATTCTCGGTCTGGCCATCGGCTTCGGAGCCCAGGCCCTGGTAAAAGACGTAATCACTGGCGCATTCGTACTCCTTGAAGACGCTATCTCCGTGGGTGACTGGGTGGAAGCAGCTGGATACAGCGGTACAGTGGAAAACCTTTCAGTGCGGACCGTCAAGCTGAGGGATCTTCAGGGGACCATTCGGGTGATACCCTTTGGAGAGGTAACAACGGTGAGCAATTACAACCGGGACTACGGCTATGCGCTCATCGATGCAGGGGTTGCCTACCGTGAGAGCTACGGCCAGGTGGTTCAGGCTCTTCAGGATGTGGCGGCTGAGCTCCGCGGCGACGAAGTCTGGGGTGCTTACATAACCGGAGACCTGGAGGTTTTCGGTTTGAACAGCCTAAGCGATTCTGCAGTGGAAATCCGCGTTCGCCTAAAAACCATTCCCATGCGGCAGTTCGCTGTTCGGCGAGCATTTTTGGAGCGGATGAAACGGGTTTTTGACGAAAGAGGCATCGAAATTCCCTTCCCCCATCGCACCATCTGGTTCGGCGTTGACAAGGACGGCACTGCTCCGCCGATGTACATTGCAAACAGCGACAAAAAACAGGATTTTTCCTCGCCTGAACAACCAGAAGCCGGGAAGCCTCGGGTGCAGATAGGTTCGGAATTAAGTGCTTCCAGAGACGTTGTGGAAGAAAAAGAGCAGGCAGTCCGGGAGGAGGGGGCGCAGGAAGAGTCAAAGCAGTAAAAGACCCCTGACTGTGGCCGCGGCCGTGGACCGCGCGGTTGCTATTTCAGATAGTTTGTCATGCTCCTGTGCCCGGCTCATAGTCCCGCTTTTGCCTGCCGCATGCTTCCGCATACCTGCTTTTTTCGAGCCATTCGGGCCTTCGTGCAGGAAAGTAGAAACTATAGGACTCGGTGCCGTTTATGGTGAAGAAAGCTTTAACCTTGAGATAACAAAGCCAAGCGAGATCCAGAGTCATTTAACCTTTCCAGGCGACTCGGATGAAGACCCCTCCACTGCAGCCATCCTTGTCTTAAAAATCGTCCCGTGTAATGATCCTGATACCGAGGATATGATAGAGGTTGTATCAAAATCTTTCGGAAGCAGCAACTAAACCATGTCATAAGGATGGGAGAGGTCTTTTCGTGTTGACACGTTCAAACATATCAGCCGTATTCTGCATATTGCTGCAGCAGCATATTAAAAAGCTGTCATGGACAAACAAAATCTACCGGATCTCCTGTACCTCCCCTGTCCACATCATAAACCACCTTTTGGCTGGCCATATATGATCAGTGGTCATATATGATCAGTGAAGTTCCCTTTCCCTGTCTAAACCACTCCCGCCTGTTGAGCCAAATATTTTCGTTAATCCGGTCAATTATCGCTAAAATCGCGAAAACAAAAATTCCGGCACGGATTGTGCGCAGCCATAAAGCAGAGAGTATCGACAATCATAGATCAAACTCGAATATCGGCCTTTGCCGAAAAGAGGATGCCATGATCATAGTCCGAATATCCATGCAAGTGCTGGCAGATAAACAAAAAGAGGTGGTGCAAACGCTTCTGTCGCTGATGGCTCCCATGGAAAAAGAATCAGGATGTCTCAGCTACGCGTTTTTATCCGATATTGAGAATAAAAACATACTTTATGTCCTCGAAGAGTGGGAAACCCGCAAGAAGCTGGACAATCACTTAAAATCAGATCTTTTCGGTGTTTTGCTGGGGATCAAAAGTCTTTTGCGCCAGCCGCACGGCATCCATATTTACACTGTTGAAAAAGCCGAGGGCATGAACGCGGTTCTGGCCGTGCGCGGCAAAACCAATGAGAGCGGTACCCAAAAAATCAAGGAGATTAAACCATGAATGAATGGAATCAACCCCCCGGGGGTTCCCCGCCGACTTTCGAAGAGGTGGCGGCTAAAATTCGACAACAGTTTAAAGCATACAAGGGCCGTTCGGCCTTGATCATTGCCGCATTGGTTGTGGTGGCTGTCTTCTGGACCGCCTGGTTCACGGTCCAGCCGGAAGAAACCGGGATCCTGCAGCGCTTCGGGAAAGTGATTCGCACTGCCGGGCCGGGACTGCATTTCAAACTTCCGCTTGGCATCGAGACGGCCCGTATGGTGCCCACCGCCCGGGTACTCAAAGAAGAGTTCGGTTTTCGGACTGTGGCCAGCACCCCCGGGGAAAAGACCCGCTATGATCCCAGCGGTGCATATAAGGACGAGTCATTAATGCTTACCGGAGATTTAAACGTCATCGACGTCCAGTGGATTATCCAGTACCGCATTGAAGACCCGATTCGATTTTTGTTTCATGTACGCGAGACCCCCAAAACAATCCGCGATATCACCGAGGCGGTCATGCGCCGCTCGGTGGGCAACCGTATCGGCAGCGATGTGCTTACCACCGGTCGGGTGGCCGTGGCCAGTGAAGCAAAGAATGAGATACAAAAGATTTTGACGGAATATGAGTCCGGGGTTCGGCTGGTAACCATTGAACTTCAGGACGTAACCCCGCCGGATACCGTAAAACCCGCTTTCAATGAGGTTAACGAATCACGCCAGGACAAAGAACGTACGATCAATAGGGCCGAGGAACAGGCCAACCGGGAAATCCCCAAGGCCCGGGGAGTGGCGGCACAAAGTATCAGCGAAGCCGAAGGATACGCCCTGGAGCGCGTCAACCGGGCCCAGGGAGAGGCCACCCGGTTTGAGTCCATTTTAAAAGAATACCTGGAAGCGCCCCAGGTCACACGTCGGCGTCTTTACCTGGAGGCCATGACCGGCTTGTTGGCCGACATGAAGGGGCTTTATATAGTGGATCAGGATCAGAAGGCCATGGTGCCATGGCTTTCAATGGAGTCAGGCGCACAACCATCAGTGCAAGGGAGACAACAATGAAATTTACCTTGAAAGTAGCAGGCATAGCGATATCAATAGTGTTCCTTTTCGTAGTCTATAGCGCCCTTTACACGCTGGAAGAAGGCCGGCAGGCCATAGTCGTGCAGTTTGGCAAACCCGTTGGCGAAACCGTGACCGAAGCTGGACTTCACATGAAACTTCCCTTTATACAGGAGGTCAGGCGATTTGAAAAGCGTCTGCTCGTCTGGGACGGTGACCCCAACCAGGTTCCCACCAAGGGGCGCGAGTTCATATGGGTGGACACCACGGCCAGGTGGCGGATCGCAGATGCCAAAAAATTTCTTGAAAACGTGGCCAGCGAAGAAGGCGCCCAGTCCCGATTAAACGATATTCTCGATTCAGTGGTACGAGATCAGGTCTCGAGCAGCGAACTCGTTGAGCTCGTGCGCAGCGCATCATGGGAAGTTCCGGAAGACGAGGTGCTAAAGGAAGTGCCAAAGGAGAGGGAAGAAGAGCTGAAAAAAGAGATCGCCCGCGGAAGAGAACAGATCACCCGAACGATACTGGCTGAGGCGCAAAAGATCATCCCCCAGTACGGCATCGAATTGGTAGATGTGCGCATAAAGCGCCTCGATTACGTGGAAAGCGTCCGGGAAAAGGTCTATGAACGAATGATTTCCGAGCGCAAACGCATCGCCGCCCAGTTCCGCTCCGAAGGAGAGGGGCGCAGTGCCGAAATACTGGGCACAATGGAAAAAGAGCTTCGCCAGATACGCTCCACAGCCTATCGCCGGGTGCAGGAGGTCCAGGGCAAGGCTGATGCCGAGGCCACAAAAATATACGGTCAGGCTTACAACAAAAATCCGGAATTCTATGCCTTTTTGCGCACACTTGAAAGCTACAAGGAAAAGACAAACATGAATTCTGTACTGATCCTCACAACGGACAGCGACTTTTACCAGTACGTCAAGCATGCAAGCCCGGCACAGGCGCAGATGCCATTGGCCGATTAAAAAGAGGCCCGGCCCCGTCAGGACAAGAGGCCGGCTTTTAAAGCGGAAAGGAACCGACATGTCAGAGACTTTGGAATCCAGAAATATCGAAGAATTACTGAAAGAGGCTGATGCGATCCTCGAACAGATTGACTCCGATCTCATCAGCGAAATGGCGGAAGAAAATCGCCTGCAGTTTGAAATACACGCTCAGAAACTGGAAAAAATCAAGTCCGAGATTCATGGCAAAACCGGAAAAAAAGAAGCCCCGGACACAGGCTATGGTGCCAAAGGAATGCACGAGGCCGTTCTTGAAATTGTAAAGGCCATGCGGGATTTGACAAAGTTTTTTTCCTGATTTTGACCGGACGGAGTTCCAAGGCTGCCATATGGGAAATATAGCTAAAAATACAGGAAAAAATTAATGACGCCCAATGATAAAGATCCGATCGGAAACCTTAAGGATAAACTGCGCGCCTTTTTCGGTTTCAGCGATCAGAAAAATAAAACCGCGCTGCCGGGCAGGAAACGTTTGAGCATCTGGTATCTGGTTCTGGCCATCTTCTTTATTTCTTATCTGCACCAGTCCATGTCATCATCAAAAACTGAGACGATTGCCTACAGCCAGTTCAAACAGTATGTCGAGCAGGGGATGGTAAGCGAGCTGGTGATCGGACCGGAAAATATCAAGGGCATGCTGGCCGGAACGCCCAAAAGAGAATTTACCACCGTCAGGGTAAATGATCCGGACCTGGTCGCCGACCTGGATAAGCGCAAGCTCAGTTATTCCGGCCGGTATGAAAATAAATTTCTGGGCAGCATTCTTTCCTGGGTTCTGCCGCTTGGCTTCTTTTTTTTGATCTGGCGGTTTGCAATGAAAAAGATGGGCTCCGGTATGGGGGTGATGTCTTTTTCCAAGAGCAAGGCCAAAATTTTTGCGGAAAGCGACACCAAGGTCTCTTTTGCCGATGTTGCAGGCATTGATGAGTCAAAGGAAGAACTTGAGGAAGTGGTCGAATTTTTGAAAACACCCGGGAAATTTCAGAAACTGGGAGGCAGAATCCCCAAGGGAGTGCTGCTGGTCGGCCCGCCCGGAACCGGCAAAACTTTACTGGCCCGGGCCGTAGCCGGGGAAGCCCAAGTGCCCTTCTTTTCCATCAGCGGCTCGGAATTCGTGGAGATGTTTGTCGGCGTGGGTGCGGCCCGCGTCCGCGATCTGTTCTCCCAGGCAGCAGCACAGGCGCCATGTATCATCTTTATCGATGAACTCGATGCCCTGGGCAAAGCGCGGGGAATGAATGTGATGGGCGGGCATGACGAGCGGGAACAAACCTTAAACCAGCTTTTGGTGGAGATGGATGGCTTTGAAACCAATAAAGGGGTCATAATCATGGCCGCCACCAACCGGCCGGAAATACTGGACCCAGCCCTGCTGCGCCCCGGGCGCCTGGACCGGCAGGTCCTGGTGGACCGCCCGGATATCAACGGGAGGGAAGCCATTTTAAAAATTCACGCCAGGGAGGTGACGTTGAGCCCCGAAGTCGATCTGCGCAAGATCGCCGGCCGCACTCCGGGCTTTGTGGGGGCGGATTTGGCCAACATCATTAATGAAGCCGCGTTGCTGGCAGCCCGCACCGATAAAGAAACCGTCGACCCGGCTGATTTCGATGAAGCCATCGACCGGGTGGTTGGCGGTCTTCAGAAAAAAAACCGGGTGATGAATGCCCGGGAAAAAGAAATTGTGGCCTTCCACGAGTCCGGACATGCCATTGTGGCAGAATCGGTAGAGCATGCCGATCCCGTGCATAAAATATCGGTCATTCCGCGCGGAATTGCAGCGCTCGGATACACCCAGCAGCAGGCAACGGAGGATCGTTATTTAATGACGCGCTCGGAACTGATCGATCGCCTGGCCGTCTTATTGGGCGGTCGGGTGGCAGAGGAACTGGTTTTTAATGAAATCTCCACCGGGGCGCAAAACGACCTGCAGCGGGCCTCTGACATGGCCCGGGCCATGGTAACGGAATACGGCATGAGCGATATCCTTGGCCTGGTAAGCTATGAGCGTCCGCGCCAGGCCATGTTTCTCCAGGAAAGCTTTTCTTCCGGCAAAAATTACAGCGAAGCCAAAGCCGCTCAAATCGATGATGAAATATTCCGGTTTGTCGATGAAGCCCATCAGCGGGTGCGGAAAATCCTCTCGGAACGGCGGGCAGTGCTCGATGACCTGGCCTTTCTTCTCTCAAAGCAGGAAAGTGTCCAGGGCGAGGAGCTAAGGCAGATGCTTTCAGCCGCCAAACCCGGAAGACCGTTTTCATCGCCTGTTACACCATCCGCAAACAGCGCCGGAAAAGAAGAAAAACAAAATGGGATTTAACGGTCTTGACGTGATGAAAACCCATCTGGACATAAAATCAGCAGCATATATCGAGGCCATTGTCGATTATGCGGAAAAACTGCTGGGCATTGTTTTCAAGCCCGTCAAAAAAAATCGGTATAACGCCCTGTGTCCATTCCACGCTGACACCGAAGACAAGTTGATGGTGTACGTGGACAAAAAGGATAAGGTCCGGTTCCATTGCTTCGGTGCCTGCAGGGGCGATTGGGACATTTATGATCTGATCATGCTGCGGACGAAACAAGGGTTTACAACTGCGCAGCAGATGTGGGCCGAGCATCTGGGTATCAAGGATTTCACACCCTATGCCGGTGCCGGCGCATCTGTTCCCGAACCCGGAGAAACACCGGAGCCTGATGATCCGGTTGTTTTTGCCGAACCCGGCAAGCTTGATGAAAAAATTGCTGCCGCCATGAATCATGCTGCGGGATTCTATAATGCGCTTTTGATGTCAAATGAAAAGCAGTTCCAGCACATCCGGGATTATCTGGCGCGCCAGGGCGTTGACAACTCTGTTGTGGACAAATTCAACATCGGCTATGCGCCGCCCTACAGCGATGCCCGCCATCAAGGCCGGGCGCTTACAGACAGCTTGCTGCCGCGCTTTGAAAATGATTTTGAGACCTTCAATGCATTCCTGGATGGCGGTTTGATCCGACTTTTAAACGACAACACCGCAAAAGCATACGGATACTACTGCCGGCAGATCGATTTCAGACGGAAAGCGCCGTTTTCCAGAAATTACGGGGACTCATTTGCCGGGCGAATCGTGTTGCCCATTTACGACGCCGATGCAAATCCAGCTGGATTGGCCGGCAGACTTCCGGATGACAGGGGTGTTCGCTGGCTCAAACACCAAAGCAATGAAATTGCGCTTTCCTCCGGAAGCTGGCTTTACGGCATTGAAAAGGCAGGACCGTTTATCCGGCAATACCGGACAATTATTATAGTAGAAGGCATTTTTGATTATTTCGCTTTCTACAACCTGCTCCAGCACCAGGACAAGCTGGTGGTGGTTTCGACCCTGGGTTCCTATCTCACCCCCGAGACGGCAGCCATTCTTACAGGTCTCGGAATCGAGCATTTCATTGTCGCACACGACTGGGACAACACTGGCAGAAGCGGCATCGAAAGGGTGGCGGCCAAGTCCGGCGGATGGGTCTATTATCTTGGCGGCCCGGCTGCAGGCCAGACCCCTTATGATATGTTGCAGCCGGTGGTCAAGAGCATCAGCGGCTTTGCCCTGAAACATCCTTAGGGTCGTGGGATATAATTTTGCTGGATAATGAACCGACCAGGGACATGCATACCGACTCGCTTAAAACCATCAGCGCCTGATTATCAAGTGAAAACACCGGGGAAAAGTTCGAAATGCCTGATAACAAACATAAACTAAAAGTACTTATGATAGACACCGCCACTGGTTTTTACCGCATGCAGCGCCACCGTGTCGGCGATTTTTTCGGCCCCGTGGATCTGGGAATCCATCTTGCGTATAAGCACAACGCCCTGACCATCGGCGCCGGCCTGCTGGCCGGATCAGTTTTTCCCGGGTCCAACCGGCTTGTATTCGCCGGCATCTCTCCGTGTTGGCATGGTTTTTTTGTCTCCTCCATGGGAGGGGCGGCCCTGGTTTTTGACAACCTCGGCATCAACATGCTCAGTCTCATGGGCAAAGCTCCGCACCCTTCCCTCTTGTACCTGAACCGCAGCCACGGCGAAGAAATAGAGGTGGAACTGGTTCCGGTCGTGCCTGAATATGTCTGGGATCAGGGCCGCAAAGGGGTGTATGCCGTGATGGAAGAGGCCATCCGGATGTTTGCGCCGAGGTATGAAAAAGCCCCCCGGGTGCTTGCCGTCGGACCGGCAGCACGCGATTCGGATTTCGGCGCTGTCGGATCGGCTCCGGTGAAAAAAGGGGAACTGACCCATGTGGATACCTGGGCCGGCAGGGGCGGCTTTGGCAGCAAGCTGTTTCAAGAGCACGGCCTTTTAGGCATCATATACGGCGGAACCCATATTGACGAGGACTTTTGCGATCGCACCGTGGCAGACCAGTGGTTCCAGGACAAATTCAACCAGCGGATGTCGGCCAGGGACATGGAGGTCACCACCAAGTACCGTTACGACCCGGAATTAAATACAGGCGGCACTTTCGGAGTCAATTACGCCGCCATGGACGGCGATATTCTGGCGTTTAATTACCGCACCATCTACTGGAGCCGGCAAGCGCGCCAAGATCTTCACCAACGGTTTATCCTGGATCACTACCTCAAACAGTTCAACGAGGAGACCATACAAACCAGGCAGCAGCACAATTGCGGGGAACCGTGCGCGGCGGTCTGCAAAAAAATGCACGGCCGCTTTAAAAAAGATTATGAACCGTATCAGACCATGGGACCCTTGTGCGGTATCTTTGACCAGCGGGCCGCTGAACAGCTCAACCACCATGCCGACCGCCTGGGTTTTGATGCCATTTCCGCGGGCGGGACGCTTGCATGGCTCATGGACTGCCTGGATGACGGTTTGCTAACGCCCGGGGATCTGGGGGTAAACAAAGTGCCCAAATGGGAAATGACGAACTTTGACGTTGTCCATGATTCCATGCACAATGCCGAACTGGGTATGGCGCTGCTGGATCAGATGACACAGCCAGGCGGAAGTATAGCGCTGCAGTTTGGGGCCAGGAAATTTGCCCGACGGCTGGCGCGGGAAAAGGGCCGGGAGGTGCTTGACCGGTTTGTATACAACGCCTTTGCCCGCCAGGGCTGGATGGTTCCCAACCAGTACTGGACACCCGGTGCTTATGCGCCTATGGCCATCTCCGGCAAATATTACATGCACTATGGCCGTGATTTTCTGCCGCCCCGGGAGCTGGGAAGGGAAAATGCCAGGCGCATGCTAAAGGAACTGATGCTCGACAACCTCGGGATCTGCCGATTTCACCGTGCCTGGGCGGAAGTCCTGATTCCCGATATTGTTGAAAATATCTTCGGGAAAAAGGATGCGTTTCTCAATTCCATAAAAATGACCGCCAGCCGCATCACCAGCCGCAATGCATCTGTGTTCTGGGAATCGGAACGTAACACGGACATGGTGTCCACATTCCTGAAAAACAAAAAAGAGACCGACGGGGTCAGTCATCCTGATCTTGACCATTGGGTTGATTTTTTCACCCGGGACAAGCATGCCGCTGCCTATGAGTTCTGGTACGAAATGCACAAAGGCATCCATGAAATGCTCCGGGAATATCCTGTATGATGAAATTTTTAAATGAGGATGTGATTGCATGAAAATCAGCGAAGAAAAATGGCATGCCATGACCGAAGAGGAGGTGTGTAATGAATTATGCTCCTCCCGTGAGGGACTGACCTATGACGAGGCCAAACAGCGCCTTGCTCAATACGGCATCAATGCCCTGCCGGTAAAGAAGCCGCCCACCCTTTTGGAGATTTTGCTCCGCCAGATACTCAATCCGCTGATTTTCATACTCATCGCAGCGGCTGTGGCATCTGTTGCCATAGGTGAGGGCACGGACGCGATTTTTATCCTTCTGGTGATTGTGCTCAACAGCGGGCTTGGCGCCTACCAGGAATACAACGCGGAAAAAAGCGCGGCCGGCCTGCAGAAACTGCTCAAAATCAACGCCAGGGTTAAGCGATCAGGGGTACAAACTGAAATTCCGGCTGAAAATCTCGTGCCCGGCGACATTGTATTTCTCGAATCCGGAAACAAAGTCCCGGCGGATCTGCGGCTCCTGGAGGTAAACGGGCTGACAGCCGACGAAAGCTTTCTGACGGGAGAATCCATGGCTGCCGCCAAAAAAGCCGGCATTCTTATGGAATCTCTCGGCGTGGCCGAACGTACCAACATGGCTTTTGCAGGCGCCACCATCACCAGCGGCCGGGCCACGGGCGTGGTGGCGGCAACAGGCATGGCCACGGAAGTGGGAAAAATCGCCGAAAATCTCACACTCTCCGAAAGCGCCAAACCGCCGCTGGTACTGCGCATGGAGCGCTTCACCCGGCAGATCACCATACTGGTCATAGGTCTCAGCGCTGTTCTGGCGATAATCATGTGGAAACAGGGCCTTGTTCCGGCCGAGATTTTTTTCTTTGTGGTGGCCCTGTCGGTCTCGGCCATTCCGGAAGGACTTCCCGTGGCCCTTACCGTGGCGCTCTCCATTGCCACGACCCGGTTGTCAAAACGCAACGTCATTGTGCGCAAGCTCACCGCAGTTGAAAGCCTGGGAAGCTGCACGGTTATCGCCAGCGATAAAACCGGCACCCTCACCGTAAATCAGCAGACCGCAAAAATAATTGAATTTCCGGGCGGAGACCGGTTTGCGGCTTCAGGTGAAGGCTACAACGGCGACGGGGCGGTTTTACCGGTTGGCCAAACATCGTATTACGAAAATCAGCGTCAACAGATGGCCGAAATGGCCGAATTCGGGATCATGGCCAACGAGGGCAGCCTTAAAAAACAAAGCGGGGACTGGAAATATCACGGTGACGCAATGGATGTGGCCTTTCTTGCCCTGGGATATAAAATGGGCCTGGAACCTGACAATATCCGGCGTGATCTTTCCCTGGCAGGCGTTATCCCTTATGAATCCGAGAGAAAATTTTCAGCCGCCTTTTATAACAAAAACAGGAAGGTGTGTGTTGCTGCCAAGGGAGCCGTGGAAGTCATCCTGGGCTTTTGCGATAAGGCCATGGACAACGGTGACCTGACCCGGCTCGACGCGGAAGCAGTTGAAGCCCGGGCTTTGTCGCTGGCTGCCGAAGGCTACCGTGTTTTGGCCCTGGCAGGCGGCGGATTCGACGATTTCGCAGAAAAGGAGGTTTACACGGAAAACGATTTGCCCCGGCTTGTGTTTTATGGACTGGTTGCTTTTATTGATCCTCTCCGGCCCGAGGCCCGGGATGCTGTTGAAAAATGCCGCAATGCCGGCATCACGGTTCTTATGATAACCGGTGATCACCCGGCCACGGCCTCCACCATCGCAAGGCAACTGGCCATAGCCGCACCCGGCGAGGAAGCAGTCACCGGCGGCGCGTTGACGGTTGCAGGAGCGGCCGACTCGCCTGCCTTTCTGAAACTGGTGGCATCCACCCATGTGTTTGCCCGGGTCACTCCAATGCAAAAGCTTCAAATCGTGGAAGCACTGATTCAGCGGGGGGAATTTCTGGCAGTCACCGGGGATGGGGTCAATGACGCCCCGGCCCTGAGGCGGGCCAATATCGGAGTGGCCATGGGATCGGGAACGGACGTGGCCAAGGAAATCAGCAGCATGATTGTCACAGACGACAATTTCTCATCCATTGTCGCAGGCGTTGAAGAAGGCAGATTTGCCTACGATAACGTGCGCAAGGTGATCTACCTGCTGATTTCCACCGGCGCAGCCGAGGTCTTGCTGTTTGTGACCGCAGTCCTGGCCAACATGCCCCTGCCCTTACTGGCCGTCCAGTTGCTGTGGCTCAACCTGGTCACCAACGGCATCCAGGATGTGGCCCTGGCCTTTGAAGGCGGTGAACCCGGCGCCATCCGGCGCAAACCCCGCAGGCCGGACGAAAAAATCTTCAACCCACTTATGATCCGGCAAACCCTGGTTTCTGGATTTACAATGGGGGCAGTGGCTCTGGCTTTCTGGTTTTTCCTCACTGATATCCAGCAGATGAACGAAATCCATGCCCGGAATATGGTTTTGCTGCTAATGGTTTTCATGCAGAACATCCACGTGTTCAACTGCCGCTCGGAAACGGTCTCGGCATTCAGGGTGCCACTTTCCCGCAACTGGGTACTGATCCTCGGGGTCATGCTGGCCCAGGGCATCCACATCGCCGCCATGCACATACCGTTTATGCAGACGTTACTGCGCATCGAGCCGATCACCTTCCTGGAATGGGTTGAAATCCTGATTCTGGCTGTTCCCTTGCTCATCGTGATGGAGATATTCAAACAAATCCAGGCAAGGAGTCATCCGGAGGCATAACCTGTCATTCGGAAAAAAATATGGCAGGTAATAAAAAACAACTTAAATCCCGGTGGGTTGGAATGCAGGCCGGCCCACCGGGGATAGTGATTCTCCACCCGCATAGCAGGTGGAGAATCACTATAAGGCAAGATCCCCTGGGAACAAGGGCGTGCATTATAGGCGAGGCGGTGAGTGATCATTCCGGAACGGTGGTCATGGAAACCGAAATCGGTGGCTGGCGGATCGTTGATATGCTAACAGGAGAACAGTTCCCGTGGATCTGCTGAACAACGAAGCCCTCAAAAGGTTGCAGGTTATGTCTTGCTTCTGCAGTTTGTCAGGGTTATTTTTCTATGAAACAGGCAACCAATGAAGTAAAAATAAAAGGAGTGGATAATGAAAAAAAGGTTGTAGTTGGTATTGATGGTTCTGATAATTCAATAAAATCAATAGATTATATCCGAATGATGTTTGGCCGCGCCATTCCGGAGATTGACCTTCTTTATATCATGCCGTCTTTGCCGCCTATTTTTGACGATCCGGTCGTCCGGCGCGAGGCCAGGAAACAGCTGGAAGCACTGGAAAAAAAGAACCGGGAGACGGGGGAAGAAATTCTTTCAACGGCGAAACAGAGGCTGGAAAAAGCGGGTTTTGACGGCAGCCACGTAAGAGGCCACCTTGAAGCCAAACAGCAGGGTCCTGCCCGGGATATTTGCCATTTTGCAGGGAAAAGCAATGCTAATGCAATTGTGGTAGGAGCACGCGGAAGGAGGCGGCTTGAAAAGTTCTTTACCGGCACAGTGTCCGGAAACGTGATTCAATACAGCAAGTCCTGTCCGGTCTGGCTGGTCAACGGTGATGTGAAGTCAAAAAAGGTTCTTATATCACTTGACCCTTCTGACAGCGCCATGCATGCGGTTGACCATGCAGCATATATGCTCGTGGACACAGAGGCCGAAATCACGCTTTTTCATACCAAAAGAGAGTTAACCCGGTTTGTCCCCTGGGATGTTCTTAAGTCGGCCCCGGGCATCGAGGAGTTGTGGCAGAAAAAGGCAGAGGAACAGATCGCACCGTTTATGGAAAAAGCCGAAGGAAGACTGAAATCCGCAGGCGTTGACGAGACCAGGATTTCAAGGCAGATTATTAAAGGAAGCCGCAGCCCTGCAGACGATATACTCAGCTATGCCAGGAAAAACGGGTTCGGAACTCTTGTAA
>CAZTHW010000047.1:0-13954 GCA_964613595.1 uncultured Desulfobacteraceae bacterium
TTCAGGAGCATGACTTTAAGGAGATGAGTGAGGAACTGGCAAAAAATTCTGCCATTCCAAGGCTTGAATACCCTGAGGATTTAGCGGGAACGGCGGCTTGGCTTGCCTCTGATGACGCTGGCTTTGTAACGGGGCAAGCGGTAAGCGTATCCGGGGGCTTGAGCCTGCATTAAACGAGCTGTTCGGTATAGCGCTATAGCGAGTCTGCATCGCCATTGTATATACGGCAAACTTGAAAATCGCTCAATTTAGGTATAAGTTTTAGAATGTGAGGAGGTAAGTATGAGATTAGAAAACAAAATTGCTCTTATTACAGGAGCTTCAAGGGGTATCGGCAAAGCAGTGGCAGAGGGCTTCGCAAAAGAGGGTACCCACCTTTATCTTGTGGGGCATAAAGATAAAAAAGGGCTTAATGAAGTCATGGAGGGCTGCAAAAGCAAAGGGGTAACAGTAAATGGTGGGCTCTTCGATGTCGGAAATTACACAGAAATTGAAAGGCTGATGGAGGAAGTAGGAAAAATTTTTGGAGGTGTGGATATATTGGTTAATAATGCAGGCATAATAAAACCCACACCTTTTCTTGAGATAAGCCCACAACAATGGGATGAAGTTATAAAAACTCATCTGTACGGAACCTTTTATTGCACAACAGAAACAGTACGACGTTTCATGAAAGATAAAAGACGTGGGAAGATCATAAACCTCTGTGCTCCAGCAGCAGTGAGAGGGTCCATAGGTGTAGCTGACTATGCATCGGCTAAAGGTGGGATCTATGCTTTCACAAAAAATGTTGCCAGAGAGCTTTCAGTATACAACATTCAGGTAAATGCAATCCTGCCGGTTGCAAGTACACGCATGACCGATGCCCTGGCTGAATTTCAAGGCTCTGAAGGGGAACGTTTTTTCCATCTAGCTGATCCGACAGTGCTTGTCCCTTCTTTCATATTTTTTGCCTCTGAAGATTCAGATTATGTGACTGCTCAGGTTCTGACGGTGGATGGCGGGATGATGTGTTAATGTCAAAAAAATTAGGCAATCGGAATCGGCTATCTTTGTGGTGGCAAGCTGTATAAGATTATTGTGGCTGTGGCCACCACCGCCGATGACAGCGTATGGAACCGCTATAACTCCGGGAAAAAAGAATGCTGGGAATATATCGAATTTGCAAACAAGCGTGACAACTGGGATACATTCAGACGCGCCATTTATTGCCGACTGCTCCATACACAAAATCGCTCATTTTAAGGAATAGTTACTGATTGCGTTTACCCGGTTCTCAGACCGGGAATTCAAAAGCCTCGCGTAAAGCCGGTTTTGGGGCTACAGAAGAAAATTTGCAGGGGAAAAATGGCAGAGTCCAAGGCATCCGAGGATGAACTCCTTGAATACGCCGAGAGTTTCATCAACGCCGTGCGTGAGCCAGTAATCGTTCTGGATCATGATTTAAGGGTGATTTCCGCCAGTCGTTCTTTTTATCACACCTTTTGGATAAAGCCTGAAGAAACTGTGGGCCGGCTTATCTATGACTTGGGCAACAAACAGTGGAATATCCCCAAGCTGCGGCAACTGCTCGAGACCCTCCTTCCTCAAAAAACAACCCTTGATGACTACGAGGTTGAACTCGAATTTGCCGACATCGGCAGTCGCACCATGCTTTTCAATGCCCGGGAGATTCAAAGAAAATCCGGGAAAAAACGGCTTATCCTGCTTGCAATCGAAGACATCACCGAGCGCAAACAGCAGGAAAACTTGTTATCAGAATCTGAAGAACGCTACCGGCGCCTTTTTGAGACCGCAAATGACGGAATGGTGCTTCTTGAAAAAGCTGAAGGAAAGATAACCCATGCGAATCCTGCTATTGCGGAGATGATGGGCCATTCCCAGGATGAACTTATTGGAAAAGGGGTAATAGATATTGGCTTCCCCGGAGATATCGGGACCATTCAGGAAATATTTCAGACACTGGAAAAGGACGGCATTCTTACTTACAAAGATGCGCCGGTGCAGACTAAGACCGGGAAAGTCATTTATACCGATATTTATATGGTCGATAAGGCAAAGTTGGTGCAATGCAATATTCGGGATATCACTGCACGCAAACGGGCCGAAGAAGCCCTGCGCCAGTCCGAAAGCTACTACCGCACCATATTCGAAACCTCCGGCACAGCCATGTTCATTATTGAAGCGGACACAACGATTTCTCTTGTCAACTCAATTTTCGCAAAACTTTCCGGATATTCAAAGCCGGAGATTGAAGAAAAAAAATCCTGGATCGAATTTATTCACCCTGATGACGTGGACTGGATGGAAAAAAACCATTATTTGCGGCGCCAGAATCCGGGCGTCGCACCACGTCAGTACGAGTTCCGCTTCATTACCCGCCACGGTGAAAAACGAAATATTTTACTGGCCGTGGCCATGATTCCCGGAACGAATCGTAGCGTCGCCTCCTGCATTGACACCACCGAGCGCAAACGGGCCGAGACGGAGCGTGCCGAGCAGCATGCCCTGATAGAGGCCATCTACCGCAATGCGCCGCTTATCATGATGATGGTGGACGGAGACCGCCGCATTCAGCAGCTCAACGATTTTGCCACTCCTTTTGCCGGACAGCCGGCAAAAGATCTGCTGGGGCTGAGACCCGGCGAAGCCCTGCGCTGCCTGCATGCCATGGATGACCCGCAGGGCTGCGGATTCGGGGAGTTCTGCAGTGATTGCGTCATCCGTAACACGGTGGCAGACACCCTTGAAAACGGTACGCCCCACCTGCAAGTCGAGGCAGCCTTCGAGTCTTCCCCGGAGGGCAAGACTCGGTCGTTGACTTTGCTGATCTCAACGACCCCAATCATATTTCACGATGAAAACATGGCGCTGGTGACAATGATGGACATTACCGGACTCAGGCAGTCCGAACAGGAGCGCGAAAAGCTTCAATCCCAACTGCTCCAGTCTCAGAAGCTGGAATCCGTCGGCCGCCTGGCCGGCGGTGTGGCCCATGATTTTAATAACATGCTTACCATTATCAACGGTTATGCGGAGTTGATGACAGATGTGCTTTCTCCTTCCGAGCCCTTATATAATAATGCTTTGCAAATCCATGAAGCCGGAAAAAGATCAGCAGTGATTGTTCGCAAACTGCTGGCTTTTGCCAGAAAGCAGACCATCTCCCCGGAAGTAATGAACTTAAACGACAACGTCGCCAGTATGCTCAAAATGCTTCAGCAGCTCATCGGGGAGAATATCGAACTTGCCTGGAGGCCAGGTGAGAATCTCTGGCTGGTAAAGATGGACTTTTCCCAGCTTGACCAGATACTTGCAAATCTGGTGGTAAATGCCCGGGATGCCATTGCAGACATCGGCAAAATAACCATAGAGACGAAAAACGTCGAATTTGACGAGCAATACTGCGACACTCACACCGGGTTTGTTCCGGGACAATTCGTAATGCTGACGATAAGCGATACCGGATGCGGCATGGAGGCGGAAGTCTTTGATAATCTGTTCGAGCCGTTTTTTACGACCAAGAGAATCGGCAAGGGCACCGGACTGGGGCTATCCACGGTTTACGGCATTGTCAAGCAAAACAGCGGATTTATCAATGTATACAGTGAGCCGGGACAGGGCACAACCTTCAGGATATACCTGCCGCGCCATACCGGGGAGACTGCTGCTTCGAACATAGACAGCCGGGAGCAATATCCGCCCGGCAACGGCGAGACAATACTGGTACTGGAAGACGAAATTCCGGTTTTGAATTTAGCCAAAACCATGCTTGAAAAACTTGGATACAAGGTGCTGGCATCAAATTCAGCCGATGAAGCGTTGACACTGATCAAATCCCACGGCGGCGCAATCGATCTGCTTATAACCGACGTAATCATGCCGGAAATGAACGGCCGCGATTTTGCCAATCAGGTCAACGGTCTTTACCCGGAAATTAAAACGCTTTTCATGTCGGGATATACATCCGATGTCATCGTTCGTCACGGGATTTTAGAAGAAGGCGTGCGCTATATCCAAAAACCCTTTTCCATTAAAGATCTGGCGATAAAAGTGCGAAAGGTAATCGAGGAGGAAGGTGAATAATCGGTTTTTGCAAACCTCAATGAGTGTCGGCCATTTAATGCTCCTGGCCGGGACAATCTGGATCATTGTTATCGCGGCCTCCTTTGTATGGAATTGGCACCAGGTCGGTGATTCCATGATGGTCCTGGATAAAAATGCGCCTCGGTCCGCTTCTTCCGGAAAAAAGCGAGCCGGGGTGATAATTTTTCATCTGTTGATCGGCTCCCCGGGCCTGGTCGGGCTGGAGATCGGGCGGAGGCTGCATGGGCGCTCCGAGAGGAAGTTGCGGGAAAACGAACTACTGGTGCGCGCCATAAACGAGTCGGCCCAGGATGCCATTGTCGTGATGGATGCCAGAGAGCGGATTTCCTACTGGAATCCTGCGGCTGAACGTATTTTTGGCTACACCAACGATGAGGCTATCGGGCAGGACCTCCATTCCATGCTTGCCCCTTTGCATTATAAAAAGTCATATGAAGCGGCCCTGCCAATATTCCAGCGTTCAGGCCGGGGCGATGCCGTTGGAAAGACACTGGAACTAAAAGCGCTGCGTAAAAGCGGAGAAGAATTTTCCATGGAACTGTCCCTTTCCGGTGTGCAGTTTGAGGACGGGTGGCATGCAGTTGGTATTATACGCGACATCTCCGAGCGCAAGCAGGCCGAGGAGACGATCCGACAAATGGCCTACCATGATTCCCTGACAGGTCTTCCCAACCGGAAACTCTTTTCTGATCGCCTGGGTATTGCCATGGCGCAGGCCGGAAGGAGTCAAACGAATGTCGCAGTTATCATGCTTGACCTCGATAATTTCAAGGACACAAACGATACCCTGGGCCATGATGCCGGAGACCTCCTCCTCAAAACAGCCGCAGAGCGGCTGAATGCTGCAATGCGGAAAAGTGATACCATTGCGCGCTTCGGCGGCGATGAGTTCGTGCTGCTCCTTCCGGAATTAAAGGGCATAGAAGATGCCACCCGGGTTGCACAAAAAATCGTTGAGAGTTTTCGCAAGCCCTTTTTAATTAATACCCATCAACTGACTGTGACAGTGAGTATCGGCATAGCCGTCTATCCCGATGATGGAACAGATGAGGCATCTCTCTTGAAAAATGCCGATATCGCCATGTATCAGGCCAAGCACGCCGGAAGAGACCGATATCAAGTCTTCGAAAAAGAGCTGAGCAATGCATAAGTGCCTATTAAACTGAATAAATTTCAATCAACCAGACATTTCACTTGCTATGAGCACCGGCCATTTGCAAATGCTATTGCCGCAAATACATTTTTTCCTTGAAATCCCTTGAAAAATAGGGTAGTTTTAAATCACGCTCAATGGATCTCCTTGCCAGATCCCGGACATAAACAGCATGCGGGCTTTCGGGGGCGTATTCCGGGTATGCTTTCACAGCTCGGTCGACTCCGTTTTTCGCAGGCCTACATCGGCCTCAGACAGATCGATTCCCTTTCGGCTTCCGCATGCCACGCCGACAGCCCTAGCGGGTTTTCCCGACTGAAAGACCTGTCAGCTCTTTGCCATCTTCATTACGTTTTTCGCCTTTACAAAAGTATTATAAGGAATATTGTAAGGTTAGAGGATGCGAATAACGGCCGAAGCACCTGGCGGCCCGATATTTGACCGCTGAAAAAAAATCACCTGTAAACAGTGTTTGCACCTGTTTGTGCACGCACTGATCAAGGAACATCGTCCCTGTAACGCGGGGCAGGAAACAGGCAAATGAGGCCGGACCCTGTAAACCCCGCTCAAAAAGAGCACAAACATAAGGAGGGGAAAAATGAAACTCCGCAGAAGCCGCACCCGAAAGTTTCGCAATTTCCGGCGAAATGAGCGGAAAAACACCCAGCGCGGGCAAAAATGGCCGGACTGGAAAAAAGATGTCCAGGTGGCAAAGTACGTGAGCCTGCTCAAGTAACTCCGGCCCGCCCCGGACGGGGCGGGCCGGGCCGGTAAAAATTCTAAATTTTTTGCAGCGGGGGCGGGACCGGGATATCTGCGGCAGATGCAACGGCACGCAGCAGCTCGGCCTCCCGGACTGCCACCCTGCCGTCAAAAAGCACAGACTGGCAGCAGGCATCAAATATGATTTTCCTGACCCCGTATGAGGCCCTGGAGAAACGATCAAAAGCGGTGTGCAGATCCTTAAGGGACACGGTTTCCGGCATTTGCACCTTTTTTCTTTTTATCGGCAAAACAGACAGGGCCGCATAAAAGGCCTTTTCGGCCACGGCTTTGTCCTTGTGGCTAACCCGGGCCAGGGCCGCCAAAAGCAAAACCGCGTCTTGTTCCAGCAGGTCAATTTTTTTGTAACGGACTTTGGAATCAACCCTTTCAAAGACCGCTTCCAAACGGTGGTTTAAAACCTCCTGGAGGCAGAATTCAAAAAGGGTGATTTTATTGTCTGCCTGAACAAGCACCCGGATCTGCTCTTTAAAAACGGCAAACTGCTCAGGCGACATCTGACGAAGCGTCGGGATCACGATATCGAGAAGCGGAAGCCGCAATTCCGGCTTAAGGGCCTGCACGGAATTTTCCACGAACGCCACCTGCCTTAAAAGCTGAGCCGATGACGCCCTCCTGAGGGTTTCCTTCTGCTTTTGTCTCTCCTCCGGGTCCCGATCGAGAAGAAGAGCGCAAACAAGCGCACAGGCACCGAGAATATCTTCGGCCTCATTTCTGATCGATTCGGGCAGGGCGGCAAGAATGGCTGCGCCGTGGGCGATGTTTTCGGGCGTGATCCTGCCGATGTTATTTCCCATCGCATTTGCGTCAATCGACATCTCGCTGTCACCTTCGGACGAGGAAAACTGCTGCGGCCCCCCGGCCTGGGCAGCCGCGGGGCCCGCGGCATCAAAATCCCCTGTAAAGCCCGGCTCGATTTTTCTGATTCGCTTGATCAGCGATGGATGGGTTGCGAAAAACGACCCCACGGCCCGGCCGAAAAACATGTGACAGGCCTCGCTTGCCGCCGGGGAAATGATTTTTGAACCAGCGGACAGGCCGCCGATTTTCTTCAGTGCATCGGCAATGGCGGTGCTCCGGGTAAACTGAACCGCCGAGGCGTCTGCCAGATATTCCCGCTGGCGGGAAACCGCGCTTTGAATAAGCCGTCCGAGCAAAACGCCCATGTATCCGATGACAAGAAGAAAAAACGCGATGATCAGAAGCCGGCCGCCCCCTCTTGCTCTTCTGCCGGACATGCGGGAAGTGGCTGCATAGCTTCGAAAGATTGAACTGCCGGCAGTGGCAATCATCATGATTCCCCCCAGAAAACCCATCAACCGGATATTCAGACGCATGTCTCCGTTGAGGATATGGCTGAACTCGTGGGCAATCACGCCCTGCAGTTCCTCGCGGCTCAGCCGACTGCAGCACCCCCGGGTCACCCCGATAACTGCATCGCTCGGGGAAAAACCGGCGGCAAAGGCATTGATGCCATTTTCATTTTCCAGGAGATATACCCACGGCACGGGCGTTCCGGAAGCAATTGCCATTTCTTCAACCACGTTTATCAGCCTGCGCTTGTCAGTGTCGCGGGTTGAAGGGCTGATCAGCTTGCCGCCCAGGCCTTCGGCCACATAATCGCCGCCCCTGGAAAGCGCCGCAATTTTGCCGATGCTGCCGATACAGATGGCGCCTGCGGCCACACCCGCGATGATAAGGAACAATTTGAGATTAAAAAACCCGGAATGCGAATAAGCCGGGTTAAACAGAAACAAAACCGCCATGGCCGCAGCATAAACCGCTACAATGACAAAAGCCACGGCAAGAATAAAAAGCAAAACCAGCAGCCAGGTTCTGGATCTTGCCTTGTCCTGTTGTACAAAAAAGTCCATATGTGCATCCGGCTTGAAAAATTTGGGTTATTCTTCCGGGCCGCGGCCGGCCCGGGTCAGAAAGACACGCTCGGGGTTTTTCTTTCTTCCGCTGTTTGCGTGGATTCCAGGAGTTCTGCCGGAGTGAAATGAAACATTCCGGCAATAATATTGTTCGGGAACTTTTCCCGCGCGATGTTGTAACGGGTGACCGCGTCATTGAAAGCCTGCCTGGCAAAAGCGATCCGGTTTTCAGTGGAGGTCAGCTCTTCCTGCAGGGCCAGCATGTTTTCATTTGCCTTCAAATCGGGGTAGCTTTCAGACAGGGCGAAAATGTGGCTCAGAGCGCCGGTAAGCGCTCCCTCGGCACCGGACAGGGCCTGCATGGCAGACGGGTCCCCGGGAGCCCGGGCCGCCTCGTCACTGGCATTCAATGCGCTGTTTCTGGCCCGGATAACGGCTTCGAGCGCTTCGCGCTCATGCTTCATATACCCCTTTGCCGTTTCCACGAGATTGGGAATCAGGTCGTATCGCCGCTTCAACTGGACATCGATCTGGGAAAATGCATTTTGAAAACGATTTTTCAGGGTCACCATGTTGTTGTAAAGACCGACGGTAACAATGATGAGCAAGACGATAATGCCCAGAAAGACAAGGGTGGAAACCATGGCGCCTCCATATGATATGTTATGGTTTCAATGCAAAAATCCTTCGGCAGGCCGGATTTTCATGTCTACGGGGATTGCCCGGGGTTCATCTGCCGGTAAAGCCGGAAAGCCATAAACCCAAGGGAAAAAACACCAGCTATCAGTATACCCCACAGCAGCCATATTTTCCAGTCAAACTGCGGCTGCCGTTTTTCAAGGGCCGCATCCCCGCCGAGTTCCAATTTTAAATTTTTTTAATGAATTAAGTCATTTTCAGGTGTTAAAATTTGAAACCCTCCGGGATTTCCAATTTTGCCGCATCTACTGCGTCAGATGCAGCCTCGCATAGTCAACTATAGCTCGTCTGCATCTTCCTTGTATCTGCGACAAACTTAAAAATCGCTCAATTTAGGTTTTATTTGCTTCCTCAATTTCGTGCAACACATTTTTCATGGCGGAATCATCCGGTCCAAGCCCGGCACTGCAGTATGCCAGGGTAAAGGGCGCCTCTCCCCGGGCAAGAAACAAGAGCCGGTCATTTACCTCGGCAATTGAAAGCACATCATTTGAAATATTGGTTTTGTCAACAGACAGTCTGTAAAAAAAGCCCTTTTGGCGCACACTCCATTCGGACTGCCTTGTCGGACGCGATTTTATGACGGCCCGTATAAGGCTGTTTATTTCCGGAAGCTCAATGTTGACGCGATCAACCGGCATGGCCCCTTTGGCATCAAACCCATATGCCTCGGGATGGCTTTCGGAAATCAGGTTTGCCTCGAGCCGGCACCATTCGCCTAACAGATAAGATGGCCTCGATTTTTGTTGTCATGGAACGCCCCGGCGGACCGCCCTCCAGTCAAATAACCCCGCCCGGCTTGGAGCGCTTGCTCCCTTGCCGTTTACCGGCGCGATCGGCCCTTAATCGCGAAGATTGCGCTCAAAAAAGGCAAGAACCCGGTCTTTATAGGCCTGCGGATGATGAGAAAATGCCTGCACGTGTCCGGCGCCGGGAACCCGCCAGAGACCCTTGGGCCCCGGGGCCAGGCAATGAAGCAGCTCGGAGTTGCCGGGGCCAATGACCTGATCCCGGGTGCCGTGGATAAAAAAAACCGGCTTTTCCAGGTCCCGGATTTTGTCTGTCAGGTCAAGTTCTTCGAATACGTCCACCTCCAGCATCCGTTTGGCCTGGATTCTGAAAACCGGGAGCACGGATTTGAAAAGGAGCTTCCGGATGCCGCTCATGGATCCGGCCGCGGCCCTATCGAGACTGGCAAAAGCGCTGTCTGCAACCACGGCCTTGATCCGCGGCTCCTCCAGGGCTGCCAGGATGGCTGCCGTGCCGCCGGCTGAAAAGCCGAGAATGCCCACATGCTCGACCCGGTACGCGGCCTCCAGGTACACTGCAGCCCGGATCATGTCCCGGCTTTCGAAATACCCGAAGGCGTATTTTTCGCCCTGGCTCAGGCCGGTGCTGCGCGGATCAAAAAGCAGAACACTGTAGCCGGCCCGGTAAAGAAAAGGCGCATACGAAAGCACATCCCACCGATTGGCGCCCTTGCCCGGGCCCAGCACAACGCAGCCCTCGGTATTGCCCCGGATGAACCACCCCCGGATGCGAAGCCCGGATGCGCTTTTGAACTCGACATCCGCGTAGGGCAGGCCCAGATCAGCGGGCGTGGCAGATCCGATTCGGTCCCCGGAAGTGCTGTAGATTTGATTTTCCAGGGTCATCCGGAGTGTATACAGGGTTGCCGCTCCTGCGGCCAGGATGAGGATGGCGGCCAGAAGACACCCGAAAAAAAGCTTTTTTCTGCGAAAAAACAAATTTTTCATGATACACACCTCAACTTGGGCGAATTTGGCAATTTTCCATCAATGCCCCCAAAAGCCCTTGCCTGATTGCAATTATATCACAGCCTGATTATACCCCGATCGGCCCGGAATTACCACAGCCGTCTGAAAACCCGGCTGTTTCATGACCGGTTGAATGATTGCCGCAGTCCTGTTATCTTTTTATTAAACGGACCCGAAAGGGTGGCGCAAGGTCATCCGAACAAAATATCAAATAAAGGAGAACAAGCGATGAACAGATTGATTGTGGGGTTTTTTTCACTGGTTGTTGCTCTGTGTCTCTCCCTTAGCCTCACCACGGCAAGCTTTGCGCAAAGCCGCGCCTTTCAGGCAAGCGTGACACCGGATATTGCTATTCACGACAGTGATGTCTTGATCCGGGGCCTGTCCCTGAGCATCTGGGGGGAAAATCCGCAAAAAGGTGCTGCACTGGGTCTCGTGAACGGAAGTTCCGGTGACAGTGCCGGTTTCAGTTGGGGACTGCTCAACTATGCCGACAATTACAAAGGGGTCCACTGGGCAGGCGTGAACTACACGACAGGAAATTTTCTCGGCTGGCAGGGCGGTTTCATAAACTATACCGACCAGCGCCTCAAAGGCATACAGACCGGCTGGGTAAACTATGCCCGTAACTTCAAGGGCGTTCAGCTCGGACTGGTAAATTTCGCTGAAACCGCAAACGCCGGCATCCAGGTCGGCATTGCAAACGTGATTACGGAAAACCGGTGGTTCAAAGATTTCCCCGATTCCGTGGCCCCGGGCATGGTACTGGTGAACTGGCGGTTTTAAGCTGCATATCCGCGAAGTCTTCGGTGACCTTCATATAGCGCGGGTTCCGAAAGGCCTCCGGGTAAAGCACCAACGGAATGTCCGGTTTTCCGGTTATGCCGGAGAGCTTCTCAATGCCGCCGATATGATATGGATCTTTTAAAGTTGGGTACGTTAATTATGAGTATAATCCCAAAACGATCCTGAAACAATGAAAAAATCGCGTCCTGCGCAAATGTAGCTTATCCCGAATTTCCACGGCATTACAGGATTGCCGGAGCACCACAAGACCGCAGCCGGCAGACGCCACAAAAATCAGGGCTTGCAATGGGCCTTTTCCCGGTTTATTTTTGCCGCTAAACGTTTCGCGAAGTCACACAGCTTTTATTTATTCAACGCGTAAGGAGGAATTCAAATGGCAACAAAGCCTTTCAAAATCCTTTGCATCTGCCTGACAGCCGCGTTTTTCACGGCGGCGGGGGCTGTCGGCGCCTTCGCCGGCGATGCCGAAAACATCGAAATCGTAACCGTTAATACCAACGAGATCATGCAAAACCACCCGGCCTTTAAAAAGGCCCAGCAGACATTGCGGGGCGAGGCCCAGCAAATGCAGCAGCAGATGCAGGAAAAGGGCAAGCAAGAGCAGCGCGCAGCCCAGCAGCAGCTCCAGCAAAGATCCCGGGAACTCCAGCAAAACGCCATGGACAAGGTAAGGGCCGATATTCAGAAAATCGCCAAGGAAAAAGGCTACGAATACGTAATGGACCAAAACGCCCTTATTGCCGGAGGCAAGGATGTCACAGACGAAATCCTGAAGGAGATCAAATCGGACTAAGCTCCGGGCAGGCTGAGGGTCTAAAACAAAAAAAGCCCCGGGGCCGATAAAAACCGGGACCGGGGCTTTTTTAATGCCTTTGCAGGCGGCCAACACCAAGCCGGCGGCCTTGTTCAAAGCCTGGCTCAGGAATCGGACGGCAGCAATAATGCGCTGTATTCATTCAATTCCCGATCCAGGGCGTTTGCGTCCCCGACAAGGCGATTGAGTTCTTCCCAGAACTGTCTGCCGTGATTGCAATGCTTCACATGGACTAGCTCGTGGAGCAGCACGTAATCCATGAGTTCCCGGGGAAGCAGGGCGATTTTATAATTCAGGCTGAGGTTTTTCCCGGATGAACAGCTCCCCCACCGGGTTTTCTGATTCCGGATAAAGACCCGGTTGTAGGCAATGCCGTGGGCCCGGGCCAGTTCCTCCAGCCTGCCGATGATAAGGCCTTTTGCCGCCGCCCTGCTGATATAGCCGGCATCCTGCATATATCCCCTGTGCCGGGCCTCCATCTGTTTTGTCTTTTCCTGCTGGGCCTTTATCCACCCAGCCTTTTGCCTGGCCACCTGCTCGGCGCTTTCAAAGGAGATCCCCCTGGGAACGGCCACGCGGACCTTGTTAAACGGCTTTACCGTGATGTTGATGCGCCTGGCCCTGCTGCTTTGCTCAAACAGAACTTCACCGATTTCCGGCAGATCAATCGTCACAGATGTTTTCATTATCAGAACTCAAATTTGCTAAGCCTCCGGTGCGGTGTTTTTTTCACCCAGGCTGCCCTTGAGCCCGATTTCTTCGGCCACCGGCTGCATGCCTGAGGTGGTTTTGAATTCATGACAGCCTCTTCAGGTATCCGACTCATCCCCGGGGGTTTCGACCTCCGGGCCAGCGGCAGCACGGTCTGGATCCGCTTTTCCATTGATTCGCCCAGGTCCATGGCAAGCAGGTGCCTGTACAACAGATAATTAACGAATTCCCAGAGAATGTAGGCCCCCAGCACCCCCAGACCAATCGTGACAAAACTGCCGAAGATGCTTCGGCCCGGGGGAGTGCCAAGCAGGTTGTAAACATCGAAACCCCAGACAGACAGAATGCCTGCGGCCACTGCAAACCCGAGTATGAGCCCCGGGAAAAGCTTTACAGGCCAGACCGAACGCACCCGGGGCAGAACATAGCGTTTGACAGACCGCCAGAGCAGGAACCCGGCAAAAAGCAGCAGCAGGCTGATGCCGAGGCGCTTGCCCAGGGTCAGCATGTTGGGCAGGGAGCCGAAAGTATCTTCAATCACCGCCAGCGTTTCCTGGCCGGTTTGGGCAACTTCCTGCCAGACCGTTTCGCTTGACACTCCCCCGGCTTCTGCGGCACTTTCATTCCCACCCTGCGCGGAGCCGTTTCCGGGCCATGCAGGTCATCGCCGCGATCTTCCTGGATCCCGGGAGATGCCGTTTGGGTCTCTGTGCCCGGGATCATTTGCCCTCCCTGTATAACTTCCTGCTTGGGTATCCTCCTGCTATTTTTTCGCGGTATTGATCCCCAGGGGAACATAAAGCGGGCAGTACCCGGTAAAACCCGACATGAGCAAGGTCCCGCTGATAATCAGCAAAAGTGCCCAGTAACCCGGCAGATTGCCTGTGAAAAAAGCCGCGATAATCGCAACAGCCAAAACCAGCCGGATCAATCTGTCGATGATTCCTTCGTTTACATGCATTGCCGATACCTCCTGAATGCTTTTTGGGGGGTGTATGGTGGATCAGCTTGAAGCCTGTGAAAGAAAAATCTTAAGGGAATCACTGAAAAAAATCAAGTCCCCGGACGGAATTGCGCAATTGCCGGCAAATGGGGGCTGTAGGGGATTGCGGCTGCCCGGGGGCGGCCGGCGGTTAGTTGACACCGATTTCGATTTCGATTCCGATATTTAGTGTCCATCCAGAGATCGGATAATTTGTTCAAGTTCAAGGAAGGCGAAAATTTT
>CAZTHW010000048.1:0-13308 GCA_964613595.1 uncultured Desulfobacteraceae bacterium
CCAGGATTTTCATGATGTAGAAATCATGCGTATCGCCGTTGATAACCCGGCTTTCGATGGATTCGATCCGCCCCACCCCGTGGGCCGGATACACGGCAAGATCCCCGATTTCAAATCGCTTGGCCGTTTCGTTCTGGCATTTCGCTTTTTGTGCCATTTTTTTCACCTAAGGGCAATGCAAGGTTTATTCCGTAAAAAATCATTATTACCATTTTCCGTGGGTGAAATCAATAAAAAAAGGGCCGGTGAAAATCACCGGCCCTTTTAAGTGGTTACGTATTGTAAAGTATCAGATTACAGCAAAAACGGCACCATCAGCAGCGCCACCACGTTGAGGATCTTAATCATCGGGTTTATAGCCGGGCCGGCGGTGTCCTTGTAGGGATCGCCCACGGTGTCGCCGGTCACAGCGGCCTTGTGAGCATCACTGCCTTTGCCGCCGAAGAAACCGTCTTCAATGTATTTCTTGGCATTGTCCCATGCCGCGCCGCCTGTGGTCATGGAAATGGCCACGAACACACCCGTGACTATGCTGCCGATGAGCAATCCGCCCAGTGCGATTTTGCCCAAAAATATTCCCACGATTACCGGAGTCAGGACCGGCAGCAGGGCGGGCACGAGCATTTCCTTTAATGCGAACTTGGTGACAATGTCCACGCATCTTCCGTAATCCGGCTTGGCGGTGCCCTCCATAATACCCGGAATTTCACGGAACTGGCGCCGGACTTCATCAACAACCGCACCACCGGCTCGTCCCACCGCGTTCATGGCGATGGAGGCAAACAGGTAAGGCAGCAGACCGCCGATAAACAGGCCGATGATTACGCTCACATCACTGAGCCCGAAAACAAGGGCTTCTGCGGCCTCTTCGCTGCCCCGGATGGCGAACTCCTGGACATAGCAGGAAAACAGCACCAGGGCGGCCAGGCCTGCCGAACCAATGGCATATCCCTTGGTAACAGCCTTGGTGGTGTTGCCGACCGCATCGAGCGGGTCGGTAACCGCGCGGACGCTTTCGTCAAGCTCTGCCATTTCTGCAATACCGCCGGCATTGTCAGTAATCGGGCCGTAAGCGTCAATGGCAATCACCATGCCGGTCATCGACAGCATGGATACGGCTGCAATGGCAATTCCGTACAGGTCGGCAAAGCCGTAAGCCGCACCAATGGCAACACAGATGGCCAGCACCGGGGCGGCCGTGGACTGCATGCTGAGGGCCAGCCCGGCAATGATGTTGGTGCCGTGGCCGGTGGTGGAGGCCTCAGCAAGGCTTTTGACCGGGCCGTAGGTGCCGGTGTAGTATTCCGTGATGACCACGATCAACACGGTTAGGACCAGTCCGACCAGTGCGGCATAAAACAGGTTGATGGCCGGGATGCCGCCGATGGTGTCAACAATGCCGACCGTGAAGAAGTAAAACGCGATTGCCGCCAGAATGGCGGCGCCGAACATTCCCTTGTAAAGGGCGCCCATGATGTACTCGTTTTTACCCATGCGTACAAACAATGTGGCCACGATCGAGGCGACAATGGAGATGGCGCCCAGGATCAGCGGGTAGAACACGGCCATGGGTTCTTCGGGGAAAAACAGATGCCCCAGCAGCATTGCCGCAACCACGGTTACCGCGTAGGTCTCAAACAGGTCTGCGGCCATGCCGGCGCAGTCGCCGACGTTGTCGCCGACGTTGTCAGCAATGGTGGCCGGGTTTCTCGGGTCGTCTTCCGGAATTCCGGCTTCGACCTTGCCGACCAGGTCTGCGCCCACGTCAGCGCCCTTGGTGAAGATGCCGCCACCGAGCCGGGCAAAGATGGAAATCAGGCTGCCGCCAAAACCCAGAGCAACCAGGGGAACCACATCCTGGACGATGGTGTAGAAGCCTGCAATTGATGTCAGCGCCAGGCCGGCCACAAGCATGCCGGTAACCGAACCGCCGCGGAAAGCCACTTTCAGGCCCTCTGCAAGTCCGCTCTTGGCAGCCTCGGCGGTGCGGAGATTGGCCAGTACCGAAACCCGCATGCCGATGTAGCCAGCCAGGTAAGAGGCGATGGCGCCAACGGCAAATCCGATAGCAGTGGTTTTACCCAGGCTGAAAAAAATGATGATAAAAATGGCGATACCGACGATGACGATGGTCTTCAACTGCCGATTCAAATAAGCAATAGCGCCTTCCTGAATCGCGTTGGCAATTTCCCTCATCTTTTCCGTACCTGTAGGTGCGCTCTTGATCAGGCCGGCCACGACCAGGGAATAAAGAATCCCGAGCGTTCCGACGATGGTACAAGTCAGCGGAATATTTTCCAGTAGAACTTCCATGCTTACCTCCCTAAAGCTTTAGGTTAATAATGGGACACCCTAAACGATCTGTCTCTGGTTAAATTCGTTCATTGCTTGTGTTACGCTGTTTTTGACAAGCGTGATCACGGCATCCTCGGCATTTTCAAGAGCCGATGCAAAGATCCTGGCTTCTTCACCGGTAGGTTTACCGAGTACGTAATCCGTAACATCCATCGGGGTCTCGGGACGCCCGATGCCGATACGAAGTCTCGGAAAATTGCCGGATCCGAAGACTTCCATGATCGATTTGATTCCGTTGTGCCCTCCGTGACCTCCTTTCTCTTTAATTTTGATTTGACCTTTTTCTATATCCATATCATCATGTATAACCAGTATGCTTTCAAGCGGAATGGCGAAATACCGTGCCAGTTGGTATAGCGGGGGGCCGCTGCGGTTCATGTAGTCCATGGGTTTGGCAATGGCAAGGCGCATGTTTTCGCAATGCCCGCGGCCGAATCGGTTTTTGAACTTGTTCTGGTCCATCGGGATTCCGCATCGTCGTGCCACCCGCTCTGCAGCCATAAAGCCCACATTGTGCCGTGTTCGTTCATATTTTCTGCCGGGATTCCCCAGTCCGGCAATCAGCCATTGGGCGCTGCTGTTCATCGTGCCGGACTGTCCGGCCTGCGTACTGGTGCGGATACCGTCCGGGCCAGCCGCGGGCCGCAGGGCTGCGGATTATTCCCCGGATTCTGAAGATTCAGATTCTTCGCCTTCAGCACCTTCAGCACCTTCCTCGCCTTCTTCAAGTGCCTCTTCCTCTTCGACTTCTTCTTCCGGTTCTTCCATCTTCGGGCTGACAACCGTCAGGATCGTGAAATCGGCTTCATATGGGATCTCCACACCTTCGGCCACCTGGAGTTCGCTGACATGGACCGAGTCCCCGACATCGAGTTCGCTGATGTCGATTTCAATCTGCTCGGGGATATCGGCGGGCAGGCAGTAGACTTCCAGTTCCCGCCGGATGATCTGCAGGATTCCGCCTTCCTCCACGCCTTTGGACGTGCCGGTCGTGGTCACCGGGACCATGGTGGCAAGTTTCTGGTCCATCTTGATTTCGTAAAAGTCTATATGGAGATAATGATCCTTTACCGGGTCCTGCTGGAGTTCCTTGATCATCACGGTCCGCGGCTTTTTGCCGCCATCGCCGCCCACCAGGTTGATCAGCCCCCGGGTGAATTTGGGATTGTTAAACATCCGTTCAAGTTCCTGGATGCCCACCGAAAGCTGCTTTGTTTCGATATCGGCACCGTAGAGGACACCGGGAATGCGCCCGGCCCGCCTTAAACAGCGGGCTGCGCCTTTGCCCGTTTCCTGTCGGGGCTCTGCGTTTAGTTTGATAATTTCCAAGATTGTTCCTCCAGTATATTTTGTTCTGTGCTGTGATCAGACAAACAGGGATGTCACGGAATCGCCGGTATGGCTTCGATAAATGGCCTCTCCGAAGAGTTCGGCAATGCTCAGGACAACGAGTTTCTCGCAGTCCTTTTTTTCCCCGGTCAAAGGGATGGTGTCGGTTGCCACCAGTGTCTTGATGGCCGAATCATTGAGGCGCGCCACTGCAGGGCCGGAAAGCACCGCGTGCGTGCAGCATGCATGTACTTCACTTGCCCCGTTGGCCACGATGGCGTTTGCCGCCTCGGTCAGGGTCCCGGCGGTATCCACCATATCATCGAGAATAATTGCCTTTCTGCCTTCCACGTTTCCGATAACTGCCATGGCAGTGGCCTTGTTGGGAGATGATCGCCGCTTGTCGATAATGGCCAGCCCGGCATTCAATCTCTTGGCAAAAGCCCGGGCCCGCTCCACGCCGCCGGCATCCGGGGAGATAATGACCAGATCGTCGGTAAAATATCTGCGCATGTAGTCAATTAACACTGGGGCCGCAAACAGGTTATCCACCGGGGTGTCGAAAAAACCCTGGATCTGGCCGGCATGCAGGTCCATGGTAATCACCCGGTTGGCCCCGGCGGTTGTCAGTAGATCGGCTGCCAGCTTTGCACTGATGGGCACCCGGGGTGCCACTTTTTTGTCCTGCCGGGCATAGCCGAAATAAGGGATTACCGCTGTGATGCGTTTGGCCGAGGAACGCTTGAGTGCGTCAATCATCAGCAGCAGTTCCACCAGGTTGTCATTGACCGGGTGGCAGGTTGACTGGACGACAAATACGTCCTTGGCCCGGACATTGTCATCGATTTCAATCTGAACCTCGCCGTCGCTGAATCTTTTAACTTTGGCATTGCCCAGCGGCTGACCCAGGTATCCGCAGATCGCCTCTGAGAGATCCGGGTTCGATGTGCCGGCAAAAATGATATATCCGTTGCTGTCCACCTTTATGCCCCCCTCTTTGAGGTTGGGGTTAATCATATTGAAGCCGCCTTGGAATTGGCTGGGGCGGGAGGATTCGAACCTCCGAATGCAGGAACCAAAATCCTGTGTCTTACCGCTTGACGACGCCCCAGCAACCTCGGAATTCGTAAATTCACGGCAAAAACGCAGTCTTATTTAGTTGCCGGCCGAAGAATTCCGGTCTTCATTCCGGCACGACTTGCGCAACCGCGTATGGAACACTTGCCAATTGCTGTTTTCGGATAACTTGCGGCAAGCGTTTTCGGCTTTTCGGGCCTCCTGAAATATCCCGAAAACCGAAGATCCGCTTCCGCTCATGAGTGCGCCGTCAGCCCCGCCTGCAATGAGCGCCTGTTTTGCCGCTCCGATTTCCGGGCAGAGTTCCATGGCAACCGGTTCGAGCACATTGTACAGATGCTTGCAGATATCCCTATACTTGCCTGTTTCAAAAATAAATTTTGTATGGATTTTTTTGGTTTTTGTCAATGCCAAATTCAATTTTTTATACACTGTGCCGGTGGATACCGGGCGGCCGGGATATATTAAAACTATTGGCAAGTCGGGGATTTCAACAACAGGGGAAAGCTTTTCGCCGATTCCCCGGGCTACAGCCGGGCGGCCGGAGATGAAAAACGGCACATCCGCACCCAGGCGGCGCCCAAGGGTCATTAATCGGTTCTCCGGCAGCGGAGAACCAAAATGGCGATTCAAACCGGTAAGCACGGCCGCCGCATCGCTGCTGCCGCCGCCGAGGCCGGCGCCAACCGGGATTTGTTTTTCAATGGCAATGGACAGCCCGGGAGGCAGTCCGGTTGTTTCGAAAAAGGCAGCGGCCGCACGATGGGCCAGGTTGTCGGGACCAGAGGGGACTTCCGGATGATCGCATACCACCGTGATCCCGTCGTTGGCAGGCAGATTTTCAAACGAAAACCGGACGGTATCATGAATCCCGATACAGCACATCAGGGAGATCAGTTCATGATAACCGTCCGGTCGTTTTTCGAGCACATCCAGGTACAGATTGATTTTTGCGGGTGCATGAAGCACCATGGGTTTCTGCCGGGTCATGCAATCAAACCGTACCCCTGGATGGTTCTGGTTTATTTGGTCAATTTGATAATGGTAATGCCCTGGCGCGCGCGCAGCACGTAGAAGTACAGCGCGTCTCCCTTTTCGGCTTTGTCAATGGTTTGCCTGAAGTCCCGCACCGATTTCACTGGCTGATGGTTGATTTCCCTGATGATATCCCCCCTTTTAAAGCCGGCCTCATAGGCTTTGCTTTCAGGTTCCACATCAGAGACGATAACGCCTTCTGTGTTTTCAAGGTTGTACTGCTCGGCGATATCGGATGTGATTTCCGTCACATCCATGCCAAGGGCGGCTTTTGCCGAATCTCCGGGTGCGGTTTCGCCGCGTTCGGCCATTTTTTCCGCCTCCCGCTTGGCCAGGGTCACGGTGGCGGTTTTGGTCTTACCGTCCCGGACGAACCGGATCTCGGCTTCTTCACCCGGCTGGATATCGGCCACCAGCTTGGAGAGCTCCCTCGGGGAGTCCACCGACTTGCCGTTTATCGCTGTGATGATGTCATTGGGCTTGATTCCGGCCTCTGCAGCGGGATCGCCGGCAAAGACCTGGGTGACCAGAACGCCCTGGTCCACATCGTAGTATTCCCTGAGTTCGGGGTTGAGTTCCTGAATGCCCACACCGAGCCATCCTCGGGTTACTTCGCCGCTTTGCTTCAACTGGGAAATGATGTCGCTTGCCAGGTCAGAGGGGATTGCAAAACCGATGCCCTGACCGGCGGCCACGATGGCTGTGTTGATGCCGATGACCTCGCCGTTCATGTTCAGCAGGGGACCGCCGCTGTTTCCCGGATTAATCGAGGCATCGGTCTGGATAAAATCATCATACGGGCCTGCGCCGATGACCCGTCCCTTGGCGCTGATAATGCCGGCGGTAACCGTATGATCCAGGCCGAACGGATTGCCTATGGCAAGCACCCACTGCCCGATTTTCGCCTTTTTGGAATTGCCGAGTTCCAGAGTCGGCAGATCGGCTTCAGGCGGGATCTTGATCAGTGCCAGGTCCGTGCTTTCATCCGTGCCGATGATCTCGGCGTCGTATTCCTTGCCGCTTTGAAGTTTGACCTGGATTTCATCGGCATCCTTGATGACGTGGTGATTGGTTACAATATGACCTTCCTTGTCCAGCACAAACCCGGATCCGAGGCTTCTGCGCTTGAATTCCCTCGGGTTCTGGTCTCCGAAAAAACGCTTGAAGAATTCATCAAAGGGGCGCTGCTGCTGGCTCGGTCCGTCGGGTCCGAAAAAATGGCGGAACATCTGGCCGCCGCCTTCCACGGTCTTTACTGTGCGGATGTTTACCACCGCCGCCCCAGCGTCTTCTGCCAGCTGGGTGAAATTCCTGGGAACCATCTGTGTCTGTTCCGGCTGAGACCCGGCCGCGGAAGTGGTATAATGATCCGGCATCACAAGCATGCCGCCGGCAAGAATGGCAATGGCTGCGATGATTGTCACCAGCCAGCCGGTTGGTTTCATATGGAATTTCATGGCTTTGCTTCCTCCTTGACTTTTCGGGTTCCACGCAATGGGCGGGGAAAATTATTTGCCTTCGGTTTCTTTCACATAAAGCAAACGTAATTCATAGAGCACGTTTGTCAATAAGCGCCGCTCCTCATCGGTCAGGTTGCCCTGCGTCTTTTCTTCAAGCATGGCCAGCACATCAATGGTTTGCTTGGCCACCGGCAGGTTTTTGGCAGTGGCACCGGTGGCCGGGTCGGCATGCTGGCCGAGATGAACCAGGGCCGATGAATTCAGCGACAGGATAAAAGTGGTGAAATTGGCCTCAGGCATCATGTATTGCGATTGTCCGGTTTGATTTTTGGGGTCGTCGTCCTGTGTCATATTTTGACTCCACCTCCTTTTCGGGTAAATTCGAAACAAATTCAAAATCCGGATTTTCGATATCTTCTATAGCTCCAGGGTTTTTACCGATTTCACCTGGGGCAGGGCACGCAATGCCGCTGCGACTTGATCCGGGATGGGGGTGTCGGTGCGCAGCAGGATGACATTGTGCTCACCGCCAACTTCCAGGCCCACCTGCATCCGGGAAATATTGATGTCGTGCTGGCCCAGGGTCATTCCGATGTTTCCGATGGCCCCGGGCTCATCCCGGTTGTGGATCAGTGCCAGGTATCCCTGGGGGATGATTTCGATCCGGAAATCATCGAGCCGTACAATGCGTGGATCGTTTTTGCCAAAAACCGTGCCCGCAACCGTGGAAGTCTTATCCGTACCGATGACCCGGGTGGTAATCAGGTGCAGGAACTCGGTGGCTTCCGGGGAACTCGATTCCGTGATCTTAATTCCCCGGTCTTTGGCGATGTAGTGGGCATTGATGGCATTGACTTCATCTCCGAGCTGATAGCTCAGCACGCCCTTGATAAATGCGGAAGTCACAGGCAGCATGTCGTATCCGAAGAAATTGCCGTTGTACTGGATGTCGATTTCCCTGAGCTGGCCCGTGATGAACTGGGCCTGCAGGCTGCCCATTTTTTCGGCCAGATCCAGAAACGGGCTGAGCTGTTCCAGGGCCCGACCGGAGATGGAAGGCACGTTGACCGCGTTGACCACGTTGTTGTGCACGAGGTATTCGACGATCTGGTTGGCCACGGCCAGAGCCACGTTGGTCTGGGCCTCAAAAGTGGATGCGCCGAGATGCGGTGTGGATACCACGTTTTCGAGTTTCAGCAGCGGCAAATCCGGGGACGGCGGCTCTTGGGCAAAAACGTCCAGCGCGGCGCCGGCCACTTTCCCCAGGGTCAGCCCTTCGTACAGGGCGTCTTCGTCCACGATCCCCCCGCGTGCACAGTTGATGATCATTACGCCGTCTTTCATCTGCGCGATGGCTTCCTTGTTGATCATCTGGGTGGTGTTCTTGTTTTTCGGCACATGAACTGTAACGTAATCCGCTTGTGCGTATAGCTCCTCGAGTCGCACGCTTTCAAAACCCTGCTTTTCGATGGTTTCGGGCTGAACCACCGGGTCGTAGACGACCACGTGCATTTTCAGCCCCCGGGCCCGATCGGCGACCACGGAACCGATCTTGCCGAAACCGATGACGCCCAGGGTCTTGTCGCAGATTTCCCGGCCCATGAGCTTCTTTTTTTCCCATTGCCCGGATTTCAGCGAGGCGGTGCCCCGGGGGATATTGCGTGTCAGGGAAAGCATCAGGGCCAGGGCATGCTCTGCGGTGGTCACCACGTTGCCGCCCGGCGTGTTCATGACCACCACGCCCTTTCGGGTCGCTGCAGGGACGTCCACGTTATCCAGGCCGATACCCGCCCGGCCCACGACCTTCAAATTTTGTGCAGCCTCCAGCAGGTCCGCGGTGACCCGGGTGGCGCTGCGGATCACGAGTGCGTGGTATGGCGCAATGATCGATTTTAGTTCCTCCGGGGAAAGACCGATTTTGACATCCACCTCAAATCCGGCAGTCTTGAGGATTTCAATGCCCGTCTCGCCCAGGTTGTCGCTTATAAGAGCCTTCATGGGTAAACCTCCGAGGCTTTTCAAAATTTATCGTTTGCGTATTCCGATTCCGGCAGTTCCACTTCCGTGCGGTTTCGGCCGTTGGCCTTGGCACGATACAATGCGTTGTCGGCCCTGTGAATCATTTTATCAATACTTTCAGCACGGCAATACATGGTAATGCCAACTGAAATCGTTACCCGAAACGTATCGGAAAATCCAGCATATCTTATGCTTTCCGCCCTTTTTCGGATTCTTTCCCCGCATTCCTTTGCGCCGTCAATATCAGCGTCAAACATGATCACGAGAAATTCCTCGCCCCCGTAGCGGGCAATGATATCGGTTTCCCGAAGTTCCTTTTTGATCTCGTGAACCAGCTGTTTGAGGATCTGGTCGCCTTTCTGGTGGCCGAATGCGTCATTGGCCCACTTGAAATGGTCCAGGTCGAAAATTACGACGGCAATGGGCATTCCGGTGCGGTCGGCAATGCTTTTGCCCCGCTGGAGTTCGGTAAACATGTGGCGTCGGTTGTAGACCCGGGTGAGATCATCCTGTATGGCGATGGTTTCAATGGTTTGTAATGCATCCTTGAGTTCCCGGTTGGCCGTTGATATACGGCTCCGCAGATTGCTGATATAGCTGCAGATAAAGGAAAACCAGAAAATTACGGCCCCGAAAATGATAAACTGCAGGATTTCGATTTTCGGTTCCACGGTTGCCGGATGATTGTAAAATAGCAAAAGAATGACCAGCCCGTAACTGCAAAGGGCGAACAGGGAAAAAGCGAGGTACTGCCGTACGTTGAACCGGAAAATACCGAATATGAAGGTCACGAAATAGATGAAAAGCATTAAAGCACGAATTCGGTCAGTAAAGTAAATGATGGTCATGGCCGCAATTGTACCGGTGAGCATCTGGGCAAGGGTCATGCTCGGATCTGAGAATATCTTGTTTGCACCGGTTCGGATGAGGAGATAAAAGACCAGATTAATGAACAGGAAAAACCCGTATATAAGGGCCGTCTCCCGGGGCGCCAGCCGGATGAAATCCAGGATGTGGCAGTATATAATTAAAAACAGCCACACGAAATAGGTCCCCAGTGCCATGAAAAACCGCCTGAGGCGCAGGGCCTGTTTCGGATCATCTTCGGGAAACGGTTTGAGGGGAATTCGCATCACATTTTTTCTTTGATCGCAGCAATCGTGTTTTCCACGGTTTTTCGGATTTCCTCCAGCCGGCTTTCGGATAGCGCCTCGAACCGCATCACCAGGGCCGGCTGGGTGTTTGAGGCCCGTACCAGTCCCCAGCCGTCCTCAAACACGATTCTCACCCCATCGATATCAATCACCCGGAACTGTTCAGACAGGGATTTTTTCGCCCTTTCCACCACGTCGAATTTTACCGCGTCCGGGCAGTCCACGCGGATTTCGGGCGTACTGCAGGTTTCCGGGATTCTCTGGAGCAATTCTGCCATTTTTTTGCCGGTGGTTGAAAGAATTTCCAGCAGCCGGCAGGAGGCGTAAATCGCATCGTCAAATCCGAAATAGCGGTCCGCAAAGAACATGTGCCCGCTCATCTCCCCTGCCAGGGCCGCGTTTTCGGCCTTCATCTTTTCCTTGATCAGGGAGTGGCCCGTTTTCCACATGACGGCCCGCCCCCCGCGGGCCTCGATATCGTCGTACATGGTCTTGGAGCACTTGACCTCGGAAATAAACGTGGCGCCCGGCTTGCGGGCCAGGATTTCCCTGGCAAAGATGATCATGAGTTGATCGCCGTATATGATCCGTCCCAGGTGATCCACCACGCCGATGCGGTCTCCGTCGCCGTCATAGCCGATGCCCGCATCCAGTCCCTTGTCTTTTACCAGGGCAATGAGGTCGGCCAGGTTGTCAATTACCGTGGGATCCGCCTCGTGATTGGGAAACCGGCCGTCCATGTCGCAGTATAAGTCGTGCACCTCGCAGCCGAGATTTTTGAGCAGGGGTACGGCCACGACCCCGGCTGTACCGTTGCCCGCATCAATTCCCACCCGCAGCGGCCGATCAATGGTAATGTTGTTTGCGATGTAATCGCGGTAGGGCGTTACTGCATCGGCTTCGGAAACGTTCGCCCGGCCTGCGGCAAAATCGCCGTTTTCGGCAATCTCCCGGATTTTCTGGATCTGGCTGCCGTGCACCGATTCGGTACCCCGGCAGATTTTAAACCCGTTGTATTCCGGCGGATTGTGACTGGCCGTGACCATGACGCCGCCGTGGGTATTGAAATGCCGGATGGAAAAATAGAGCACCGGGGTGGGGCAGATACCGATCCAAAGGATTTCGCAGCCGGTATCCACAAGGCCCTGAATGAGCTTTTCCGTATACCGTTTTGAACTCATGCGGCAATCCCGGCCCACGGTGAGCCTGGTGCAGCCGTTTTCCCGCATATACGTCCCGACCGCTCTGCCCAGGTTGTATACGTCCTGCTCGTCCATATCCGTGTCCGCAATCCCGCGGATGTCATATTCCCTGAAAATTGCCGGATTCACTGTGTTTTTCCCTTTCCTGGCTGTATTTTAAAGCGCTATCCAAACCACAGAGTGCACGAAGGCCACGAAGTCGATTCATTTTTGATTCTATGATTTTTTGTCTTCGTGGGCTTCGTGATCTTCGTGGTTGAACTTTTTGTCTCAGCCCTTGACCACGGCAACGGGACGCAGTCTGGCCACCTTTCTTGAGATGCCAGAACCGTGGACCGCCTCGACCACTTCGGTGACATTTTTATACGCCTCAGGCATTTCTTCTGCCATGGTCCCTTTTCCGGAAGCGCGGACCAGCACGCCTTTTTGTTCGAGTTCCTGTGCCAGGGATCTGCCCTTTGCCGCCTTTTTTGCCGCCTTTCGGCTCATTACGCGGCCGGCCCCGTGGCACGTGGAGCCAAAGGTCTGGTCCATTGCCTGCTGCGTGCCCACCAGCACATAGGAAGCTGTCCCCATGTCCCCGGGGATCAGGATGGGCTGGCCGACACCCCGGTAAGCCCGATTCAATTCCGGATGGCCGGGTGCAAACGCCCGCGTGGCACCCTTGCGATGAACGCACACCTCGCGTTGTCTGCCGTCGATCACGTGAGTCTCAACCCTGGCGATGTTGTGGCAGACATCGTAGACCTGGTGCATGGCCAGGTCCCTGGGGCTGATGTCGAGGGTCTCCGTAAAGACGTCTCTGGCCAGATGCATGAGGACCTGCCGGTTGGCCCAGGCAAAATTGGCGGCGCATGCCATGGCGTTGTAATATTTCCTGCCGTCTGCGGAATTGATCGGCATGCAGGCCAACTGCCTGTCCGGGATCCGGATGCCGGTCTGGTGGACCTTTTTGGTCATGGCGGCCAGAAAGTCGTCACAGACCTGGTGGCCCAGGCCCCGGGAGCCGGTATGGATCAGCAGGGTGACCTGGCCGGGGCGCAGGCCAAAGGCATCGGCCGTGTCAGGGTCATACACCGTGTCCACCACGCCGATTTCCATGAAATGGTTGCCCGAGCCCATTGTTCCCAGCTGCCTGCGCCCCCGTTCCATGGCCCGGTTGCTGACGGCCCCCGGGTCGGCATTTGCCATGCAGCCGCCTTCTTCTGTGTGGTCTGCATCCGCGGCATCCCCGTATCCCTGGTCAATGATCCGGGGGCTTCCCTGGCTCAGAACTTTTTTAAGCTGCTTGTCTGTGAGCTTCAGCGGACCGGTGGATCCCACGCCTGATGGAATGTCCTGATACAGGGCAGTGGCCAGGTCCGCCAGCTTCGGCCGGATTTCTTTTTCATCCAGCCCGGTTGCCGCCAGGCGCACGCCGCAGTTGATATCATACCCCACCCCGCCCGGGGAGATTACGCCGTTTTCCGTATCAAAGGCGGCCACCCCGCCGATGGGAAAACCATACCCCCAGTGGATATCCGGCATGGCCATGGCGTACTTGACAATCCCGGGCAACTGGGCCACGTTGACCAGCTGTTTGAAGGTTTCGTCCTTTTTCACAGCCGCGATCAGGGCCTCGCTGGAATATATCCGGGCCGGGACGTTCATGGCCTCGCTTTGGGGGATCTCCCAGAG